>JAAZNX010000217.1 GCA_012798025.1 Methanothrix sp.
AAATCCGCCTCCCACGTAGCGCCTCCACCACACGAAGGCATCTGGGTTCATGGCCTCGCCGACCGAGCCCATGAGGCGGACTGTGCTCAGGTCATACTTCTGTGGCCACTTTGGTCCCTCATTCATGAACATCCTGATCGCCGTGGGCGCTGTGTAAATCACAGAGACTCCATAGTCCTCGATGATCTTAAACCAACGGCCAAAGTCAGGATAATCGGGCGAGCCCTCGTACATGATGCTTGTTGCGCCCAGGCACAGTGGCCCATAAGCGATGTATGAATGGCCTGTGATCCATCCAATATCGGCCGTGGACCAGTAGACATCGGTGTCCTTGATGTCGAAGACCCAGGAGGTCGTGAATGCCGGTCCGACGCTGATTCCGCTGTGGGTATGCACAATGCCGCGCGGCTTGCCCGCAGCTCCAGCCGTGTACAGGATGAAAAGCGGATCGGATGCGTCCATGGCAACCGTCTCGCAGGCGGCTGACTGTCCCTTGACGAAATCATCCCACCAGACATCACGAACCTCTTTCATGGGCGTTTCCTGGCCGTTCCTCTTTACCACAACCACCTTCTGGATGCACTTGAGGCCTTCGATTGCCTCATCTGCCTGCGGCTTTGTGGCAATAGGCTTTCCGCGACGGTAGGAGCCATCGCAGGTTACGAGGACTTTGGGCTCGCTATCCTCCAGGCGATCTCGCACAGCTCCTGCTGAGAACCCTGAGAACACAACTACGTGTACAGCTCCGATCTTGGCGCAGGCCAGCATGGCCACGGGCAGCTCCGGGATCATTGGCAGATATATGCCCACTCGGTCGCCTTTCTTGATGCCCATGCTCTTGAGGGCGTTGGCAAACCGGTTAACTTCACGGTAAAGCTCGTAGTAGGTGATCTTGCGCACATCGCCCACAGGCTCTCCTACGAATATGTAAGCCAGTTTGTTGCGCTTCCATGAGTGAGCGTGCCTGTCTACGGCATTGTGGGCCACATTGATCTTACCACCGACAAACCACGATGCATTGGGTGCTCTCCATTGCACGACGCTCCTGTAAGGCTCAAACCACTCTGCATATGTGCGAGCCATCTCATCCCAGAACTCAACGTAGTGCTGGCTGGTCCAGGCACGCATCTCCTTCTCAGTCTTAAGACCCTTTTTCTTCATCCATTGCATGACAGTAGAGCTCTCTGCGAGATCTCTGGGCGGATAGTACAAGCTTTGATTTGTTGCTGTATCCAGTTTATTCGATTCTTCAGCCGTCATTTTAAATCTCCTAAATCTAATTCGATCTTTATTGGCATCTTCCTTAGTAATTTTTCTTAAATTTTCATATTGAATTGAATTTGATATTTAGATGCCATTTAGACGTTTAATGGATGTTACATTCTCTAGATATAAATTTGTCGCTATCTATTTATGATGATATTTTCATTTTGAAATCAATTTATTCTTAATGGTCTTTTTGATTAAAATTATTTGCTGATATGCCAATATCAATCTTTTTAAATCAAATGAATGTCTGTTTGTATGTTTACACGCAAACTACAATTGAATGATAGGATATGTAAATGCTCAAGTCCAAATGTAGAGATTAAGATCATCTGGTTTGAGGGAGAAATTGTAATGGTAAACTTGAGCGTTGAAAAAAGAGGGTGAGTCCCACTTCAAATGAGTGGGATGTTCTCTACGGACTCTGGGTTGGCCAGAGCAGACAGGTCTCCTGTCTCCTTTCCAAGTGCCTTGGCCTTAATGACGCGGCGCATGATCTTGCCGCTTCTGGTCTTGGGGACATCCTTGACGAAGTAGACCTTGTCAGGATAAGCGACCGGGCCCAGCACCTTTCGAACGTGAGAGGATATCTCTTTCTTGAGCTCCTCTGCCTCGGCCACGCCTTCCTTGAGAATGACAAATGCCACTATCTTCTCGCCCTTGACCTCATCAGGCTGGCCGATAACGGCTGCCTCTGCAACCTTGGGGTGAGAGACTGCGGCAGACTCGACCTCTGCGTTGGAGATCCTGTGCCCTGCCACCTTCAGCACATCGTCTATGCGGCCCTGGATCCACCAGTAGCCATCCTTATCCCTGGTAGCCTTGTCGCCTGCGAGGTATGTGCCAGGCTTGATCTGCCAGTACATGTCCCAGTACTCCTTCTTGTACCTGACTTCATCTCTGAAGAAGGCACGGAGCATGCTGGGCCAGGGGGTCTTCTGGACGATGTTGCCACCAAAGCCCAGTGGAACTGAGTTGGCATCTTCGTCGTAGATATCTGTGTTCATGCCGGGCAGTGGGAAGCAAACGGAACCGGGCTTCTCAGGCGTCATGGCCAGCGGGGCGACGACGTGGCATCCAGTCTCAGTCTGCCACCAGGTATCGATGATGGGTGCCTGATCTGCACCGATGTTCTTCCTGAACCACATGTAGGCCTCGGGGTTCAACGGCTCGCCCACAGAGGCCAGGATTCTGATGGTGGACAGGTCATACTTCCGGACGAACTCCTCGCCGGACTTCATGAACATCCTGATGGCGGTGGGTGCGGTGTAGAATACGGAGACACCGTACTGCTCGATTATAGACCACCAGCGTCCCAGGTCCGGGAAGTCGGGTGAGCCCTCGTATAGGATGCTGGAGGCGCCCAGGCATAGTGGGCCATAGACCACGTAGGAGTGTCCAGTGATCCATCCGGCATCAGCTGTGCACCAGTAGACGTCGTCCTCGTGGATGTCCAGTACCCAGGAACAGGTCTGAGCAGGGCAAACAGCATATCCGCCGTGAGCGTGCTCAATTCCCTTGGGCTTGCCAGTTGTTCCTGAGGTGTACAGAATGAATAATCTGTCCTCTGGGTCAAGCACAGCGGTCTCGCACTTGGCAGACTGTCCCTTGACGGCCTCATCGTAGTATACGTCGCGGCCTGCTGTCATTGGGACCTCCTGACCAGTTCTCCTGACGACCAGAACCTTCTTGACGGACGGTGCGGTCTTCAGGGCCTCATCTACATTTGGCTTGAGGGGCAGCGGCTTGCCGCGTCTGTAAAATCCATCGGAGGTAACGACAACCTTAGCCTCGGCGTCGTTCACGCGGCTGTTCAAGCCGCCCGCAGAAAATCCAGAGAACACGACTGTGTGAATTGCGCCGATCTTGGCGCAGGCGAGCATTGTGATTGGCAGCTCTGGGATCATGGGTAGATAGCAGACAACTCTGTCTCCCTTCTCAACGCCCATTCCCTTCAAAGCGTTAGCGAGTTTGTTGACCTCTCTGTAAAGCTCATAATAGGTGATGGTCTTGGTGTCGCCCACGGGCTCGCCAACAAAGTAGTAGGCCACCTTATTCCTATTCGCCGAGTGTGCATGCCTGTCGACAGCGTTATAGGCCACATTGATCTTGCCGCCTAAGAACCACTTGAAGTAGGGCTTGCCTGAGTCATCGAGAATCTTAGTATAGGGCTGGTACCAATCTGCATAGGTCTGGGCCATCTCATCC
>JAAZNX010000119.1 GCA_012798025.1 Methanothrix sp.
AATCTTTCTATTAGCACGCTAATTACTAATTAAAAAGTTCCCAATAACTTGATCCACAATAAAATTATGCATTTAGAGCTAAATCCCAAAATGCCCATTAATTCCTAATTTCTAAAAAGGGGTTCGGGGAGAGGGGTAAATAGCAATAATAAGAGTGCTGAGAGTATCAGAACCTTGCGGCCTTCTGAGTAACCATACGCGATATCGAAGCCCAATCGCGCCAGGAGATCGAATCTCTTTATCTGCTCCGCCATTTCTGACCACCTCCTTTATAATAATACTATAATGATATTAGATCACAATGGATATTACTACTAAGCATCTTTGTGACAAGAGTTGCAGCTTTGGTTAATAAAAGTATCGGCTATGCTATAATTCACTGCGATTTTCATTTGAAGGAGGCATGCCGAGAGTGCTGTCATCTGTCTCAGAGAATTGCGTCTCAAGAGGGTGCCAGCTTTATCGTGGCTTTGGACCACTCTTTCCCAATTGCTACACTCCACGATGCACACGCACATAGGATGTATTAATAGCAACCTATAGCAGACCCGCGACCAGATGAACGGTATCTGCAAAAGCAGCTAGATGGCGCCATATTCCCGATTGTCTTTAATGAGCCTTTCTTCTCCCAAAGACCAATTTGTATTTAACCGCATAAACAATTAATTTGAATTATGAAGGCCCTTCTATTCGACCCCAGCGCTGGAGCCTCAGGCGACATGATAATGGGCTGCCTTTTGGATCTGGGTGCAGATAAAAATATGGTCCGCAAGGCGGTCGAGTCTGTGGGCTGCACGCTGGAAATCTCGCGCCAGGAGCGCAGCCATGTCATGGCGGCCAGAGTTGATGTGATCTCTGACAGGAGATACCAATCACTGGACGAGGCTGTCTCCATCTTAAAGAGCTCCAGCCTTCAGGGAGATGCACTTCGAAAAGCGCTTCATGCTTTGGATATACTTGCTTGTGCGGAAAGCAAAGTGCATGGCATGCTCAAAGTCGAGTCCAGATTTCATGAAATCGGTGCGCTTGATGCGCTTGCGGACATTGCGGGAAGCTGCGCTGCACTGCAGTGCATGAATGTACAGCGCGTCTTGTGCCGAGCGATCTCAGTCGGCGGCGGCTATGTAAAATCGGCCCACGGCCTTCTGCCAGTTCCAGGTCCCGCCTCCCTTGAGATCTTACGGTCTTATGAAATTCCCTGGAGGGAGGGGCCAGTTGAAGCTGAGCTTCTCACGCCAACGGGCGCTGCCCTCCTGGCTGCGCTGGTCGACGAATTCCTGCCAGAGTTTCCCCTGATTCTGTCCGAGAAGGTAGGCTATGGTGCGGGCAAAAAAGAGCTCCCTCTGCCAAATGTCCTTCGAGGTATCATCGCGAAGATCCATCCCTGGCAACAAATGATGTCTGAAGATTTGGAGCATGGACAGCACGGCGACCGCGTTGTGCAATTGGAGACCAATGTAGATGATGTGACTGGAGAGGTTCTGGGCCATCTGATGGAATTGCTCATGGATGCTGGAGCACTGGATGTATCCGTTCTGCCTGCAGTGATGAAGAAGGGCCGCAGCGGAAACGTGATCAGGGTCATCGCCAGGCACGAGGAGATGGATGCACTGGCAAAGATCATGATCAGGGAGACAGGATCCCTCGGCGTTCGCGTCTTTTTAAGCCTACACCGCTATCTGGCTGATCGCGAGGCAGGAACCGTAAATGTGGAGATTTGCAATCGCACATTTCTGGTTGCTGTCAAAATTAGCCGGATGGAAGGAAAATTGCTCAACGTCAAGCCTGAGTACGAGGACTGCAAGAGAATTGCAGACGAGACGGGATTACCATTGCGCGTGGTCATGAAAAAAGTGGAAGAAGAAGGTTGGCGGGCGGCTTGCATGTGAGTTGTGCCATCGCAAGTTTGATTAATCTTTACCGGATTGAATAATTGGTGCTCCTCTAATGCGTTTTGACTCATCGATCAAGCTTTACGAGAGCGGCAAGAGGCTGATGCCAGGCGGTGTCTCCAGCCCTGTGCGTGCCATCTCGCCCCATCCCTTTTATACTGCAAGGTCCGAAGGCCCCTACATCTGGGATGTAGATGGAAACAGATTCATCGATTACTGTTTGGCTTACGGCCCCATGGTTCTGGGCCACCGCCATCCAGCTATAATGCAAGCTGTAGTCTCTCAGCTGCAGAAGGGCTGGCTCTACGGAACTCCATCTGAGCTGGAGGTTCAGATGGCGCAGAGAATTTCCAGGCTCTACCCCAGCATGGAGATGCTCCGCTTCGTAAGCACTGGCACTGAAGCCACAATGGCTGCAATTCGCGTGGCACGCGGAGCGACAGGCAGAAATAAGATCATTAAGATCGAGGGCGGCTTTCACGGCGCTCACGACAGCGTCCTGGTCAAGGCAGGCTCAGGAGCCACTACTCTGGGAACTCCAGACTCCCTAGGAGTCCCTGCGGACAGCGCCAAGAACACTCTGCAGTTGCCCTACAATGATCCCTGGGCTTTGGAGAAGGTGCTGAGGAGTTTTGCGGGCGAGGTTGCATGTCTGATCATGGAGCCCGTTTTGGGAAATATCGGCCCGGTTCTGCCAAATGACGGTTACCTTCAGGCTGTCCGGGAGATCACAAGAGACAACGACGTTCTTCTGATCTTCGATGAGGTCATAACAGGCTTCCGACTAGCTCTGGGAGGGGCGCAGGAATACTACGGGGTTACCCCAGATTTGACTACGCTCGGCAAGATCATAGGTGGCGGGTTTCCGATTGGAGCCTTTGGCGGCAGGCGCGACTTGATCTCGCAGGTAGCACCGGGCGGCGGCATCTACCAGGCAGGAACCTTCAACGGCAGTCCAATCTCCCTGGCCGCAGGAATGGCCACGCTGGATGTCATGGAAAAAGAGAATGTTTTGGAAAGGCTGAATGCCGCGGGAGATATGATGCGAAAGAGGCTGCAGGAGATTTTGGAGGACTTGAAGCTGAATTACAGCGTCGCTGGAATTGCCAGCATGTTCAAGGTCTTCTTCGGTCCAGAGCCTCGCAATTACATAGATGCCCTGAAGTGCGATAAAGCAGGCTATCTGGCATTCTTCCATCGGATGCTAGAAAAGGGCGTATTTCTCACGCCCAGCCAGTATGAGACAGATTTTATCTCTGCGGCCCATTCCACAGAGGTCATCGAAGCCACATTGGAGGCGTTCCGAACCTGTCTGAAAAACTGATCATCGGAAGTCGCGGCAGCCCTCTGGCATTGCGCCAAACCGAGATCGTCAGGGAGAGGCTTCGACCTCTTGGAGTTGAGACTGAGATTGTTCTGGTCAAGACCAGCGGTGATGTCTTTCTTGACAAACCCTTGCACCAGCTTTCAGGAGTGGGTGTGTTCGTAGCTGAGATCGACGAGCATATGCTCTCTGGCAAGATCGACCTGGCCGTACACAGCATGAAGGATCTTCCTACCAAAAGGCCAAAAGAGCTGACAGTTTCTGCCATCTTGAAGCGCGACTCTCCCGCGGATATTCTGGTGAGCAAGGGTGGCCTCGCTCTGGATGAATTGAAGGAAGGCGCTGTAGTCGGCACATCGAGCATGCGCCGCACTGCACAACTGCGCCGCACAAGGCCCGATCTGCAAGTATCTAGCCTGCGCGGAAACCTGCACACGAGGCTCCGAAAACTGAACCTAGGAGATTACGATGCCATCGTTCTGGCAGAGGCTGGTTTGCAGCGCATGGGCCTGAAGCTGGATTACGCAAGGCTTGACAAGGAGTTGTTCGTTCCATCGGCCAACCAGGGAACGATAGTAGTAGTCTCCAAGATAGGAACGAAGGCCGAAATGCATTCTAAATCCATTGATGATGTGCCCACCAGAACTGAGACCATGATCGAGCGTAAGATCCTGGAGACCGTTGGCGGTGGCTGCATCGTGCCTATTGCGATTCACGCAGATGTGATCAATGGCGCTGCTCGAGTCCTGGCTGAGGTCCTCTCCATGGATGGAAAGAGGTTTGTGCGATTGGACGAGAAGATATCTTTAGGGGATGGTTACCTGGACCAGGCCGAGGATATGGGACGTAGGCTGATGGAGATGGGCGGAAGAGAGCTTGTGCTAGAGGCGGTGAAGGCGTTTGGCGCGCGGTAAGGTCTATCTTGTGGGCGCAGGTCCTGGCGATCCCGAACTCATGACTTTGAAGGCAAAGCGGCTTGTATCGGAAGCTGATGTGATTTTATATGACCGACTGCTGGATCCGAAGATGCTGGACGGGGTTAAGGCAGAATTGATCGACGTGGGCAAGACGGCAGGACGGCACAAGCTCTCTCAGGATGGCATCAACAGGCTCCTCATCGAGAAAGCAGAAGCAGGCAATGTTGTCGTTCGCCTTAAAGGCGGCGATCCATATCTCTTTGGCCGTGGTGGAGAGGAGGCTCTGGCATTGCTTGAGAGGGGCATTCATGTAGAAGTAGTGCCAGGAGTCACATCAGCCATTGCAGCTCCGGAGCTGGCTGGAATTCCCGTAACCCACCGGGGTGTAGCCTCATCGCTGACCATCGTCACCGGCCATGAGGAACCTGGAAAGAACGGCCCCCTGGACTGGAACGCCATCGCACGCCTCGGTGGGACGCTGGTGGTCTTGATGGGCGTCTCGCGTTTGGAGAAAAATATCGCAGCGCTGATAGGTGGTGGAAGATCGTCCCAGACGCCGGCTGCAATCGTGGAGAAGGGCGGCTGGCCTGATCAGAAGATGATATCTGGCACTCTTGCAAATATCGCAGAGTTGGCAAGGATGGCGAAGATCAAGCCGCCTGCCATACTTGTAGTTGGGGATGTCGTTGGCCTTTCCAGGAAGCTCGCAAAAAAGAAGATAGCAATTCTGAGGCCTGCGGCCCAGCAGGAGGAATCCAGGAAGCTGGCCGAAGCATATGGCTTTTTGCCGATCTTGGCACCATCCATAGCGCTTGTAGAGAGGCCACTGCCACCCGATCTGCTGGAAAGGATCAGGGCTGCGGAGTGCGTTGCCTTCACCAGTGCAAATGGCGCAGCTTTGGCCCTGAAAAACGAGGCAGTCCGCTCCAGCCTGGCGGAGAAGATGATAGTTGCCATCGGCCCTAAGACTAGCCAGGCGCTGATCAGTTACGGCCTGAGGCCCCAGGTGCCTGAGGAGTACAGCTCTGAAGGTCTTATGAGGATGCTGAGTGGTAAATGCAAGCACATCCTCTTCCTCAGGAGCGCCCAGGGCAGTCAGTACCTCTCCGAGGGGCTGAGGTCATCCGGGCTCTTAGTGGACGACATTCCCCTTTACGAGGTAGTGGCATCCCACGACCCGAGGCTCGACGAGCTGATAAAAATGGCCAGAAGCGTTGACATATTTGCTTTCACCAGCTCTTCTACAGCAAGGAATTTGTTAGAGCGAGCGAGAGAGCTGGGACTGGAGAAGGAGCTCAGAGAGGCACTGGACTGTGCCACCGTGGCAGCGATTGGAAAGCCTACAGCCAAAGAGCTTGAACGGTTGGGCTTGAAGGTGAACATAATGCCAAGGGTTTTCACCTTTGAGGCAATGCTACAAGCGTTGAAGGCGGAGGTGTGAAATGATCATATTTTCAAAAGCACTGGCGGACCAGGCTACTGTCTGGGAGACCCTGCGAGCATCCGAGACCTGTCAGAGCCTGCCGCCAGATCTCGTCAGGTTCTCCGCCCAGTCAAGGCCTGTGGTGATGTGGAACATAACGCGGCACTGCAACCTTGCTTGCAGCCATTGTTACATGGATGCCAATAGCGAACCTCAGGACGAGATGTCTCTGGAAGAGGGCATACGCCTGGAGGATGATCTGTCTGCCCTCAAGATCCCCATCCTCATCTTCACAGGAGGCGAACCTCTCTTGAGCCGCAACTTTTTCGCCTATGCCTTCCATGCTCGTGAGATCGGCCTTGGCACCGTCATCTCAACAAATGGAACACTGATTTCTCCCCAGGTGGCGAGATTGCTGGCAGAAGCGAAGATCAGGTATGTGGGCGTGAGCATCGACTCAGCTTCGCCGCAGCGTCACGATGCCTTCCGTGGCGTTCACGGAGCCTGGGAGAAGGCATTGCAAGGATTGCGAAACGCACGAGATGCTGGGCTTAAGACCGGCCTTCGCATAACCTTGACCCGCGACAATTGGCAGGATGTACCTGCTCTCTTGAACCTTGCTTTGGAGGAGGAGATCCCTCGGTTCTGTCTCTACCATCTGGTGCCTACAGGTCGAGGTGCAGGAATTGCAGAAAGGGACGTCACGCCAGAGCAGCGCCGTAGCGTGATCAGGCTGCTGGCTGAGGCCGCAGTGGAGCTGAAGGACCAGAATATCGAGATCCTAACAACTGATTCGCCCATGGATGGTGCCTACCTTTTGGAGCTCTTAAAGGATGACCCAAGGCATGAATATGTGAAAAGGCTCTTGACTAACGCTGGTGGTTGTTCAGCGGGCGTCAAGGTGGCGAATATCAACCACCGGGGGGATGTCCATCCTTGTCATTTCATGCCCCATATCGTTGTGGGAAATGTTCGTGAACGGCCATTTCGCGACATATGGATCGACCATCCATCCCATGAGCTAGAGATCCTGCGTGATGTCAAGTCCCACCTCAAAGACGCTTGCGGAAAGTGCTGCTACAAAGAACTCTGCGGAGGATGCCGTCAGAAGGCCTACTACTATCATGGCGACCTGCTGGGCGAGGACCCTACCTGCATACTCAAGCCTTTCAATCAGTGATATTGCAGAAGTGCTATGTACCGGAACTTATAATTAATATTAGTTAGAATGAAGTATTGAGGGCTGAGAATGACACACCACGAAGAAAAGAAGGAGAAGAAGGAAAAGACAGAAGCTAAGGTAGAGCCCATTAAGCCTGGTGATAAGAGGGTTAGCAAGAAGAGGCTGCTCGATACCTGTGAGTGATTGTCAGAGGAGCTATCCTTTTTTAAAATATCGTCCTCCATTGCTTTTTTCACGTGCTTGGCTTCATGGCCTCAGCAGCCATCAAATAACCAATTGCCCTCTCGGCTAGCGGATATTTGCGCACCAGGGCCTTGAACCTCTTGCCATGGTTGGGCTCGATTAGATGGGCCAGCTCGTGTACGATCACATAATCCTCGACCCACTGAGGCAGCCCGACCAGCCTATTGCTGATGCGAATGGTCTTGGTGGTATAGTTGCAAGATCCGCGCCTGTGCTCCTGGCGTGTAGAGTACGTGATGGAGCTCCATTTCAGAACCCCATGAAAATACTTTTTATTCAGATGGCTTGCCCGGGCTTGCAGGTGATCATCATTCCTTGGAACGTCGCTCTTCACAAGCCTCGCCTGGAGGCGAGCGATGTGATCTTGCAGGGCTGCATCGGAGATATAAGATGGCGCAAGAACCTCCATTCGCCCACCGACCATCCGGGCCTGTATGGTCTTCTTGCGCTTATTGGACCTCTTTATTATAACCTCCATGACCAACTCCCTAATTTTCTGTTTGCTCTAGCAGCTTATTAAACTTCACTTGGCCTGTTGGGCCCAAAAGATTATCATCTTAAGAAAATAACGTAAGATATTTATATGTCCTCCGCCCCAAAAAAGGAATGGGGATCTCTTCTTGGCGATCGATGAAATAAAGACCATACAGAGCAAGATACGCGAAAAGAGCCTCTCCTGGTCTGCAGGCACTACCTCTTTGTCCAACCTGCCCAAAGATGCCTGGAAGAACTACCTTGGGCTCGTAGTGCCTGATGAAGAAAAAAAGAGGGTCCAGGAGTTGATGATCCATGAGGATGCTCTCGCAGCAGAGCGGGGGATTGTATTCGTCTATCCGTCGAGCTGGGACTGGAGGCGGGTATCCGATAAAAACTGGACCACGCCCATCAGGGACCAAGGCGCTTGCGGCTCATGTGTTGCCTTTGCAACCGTGGCCATGATAGAGTCAAACCTGGAGATATTCTTGCACAACCCGAACCTCAATCCGGATCTATCCGAGGCAGACCTCTTCTTTCGCGGTTGCGGCAATTGCTGCTCACGGGGATGGAACTTTGCACCTGCATTGAATTATGCCAGCAAGAGCGGCATACCAGATGAAGGCTGCTGGCCATACAACAGCGATCAGGCCCATTCATGTGCAGATAGAGACCAGAGGGTCAAAAAAATCGATAGCTGGAGAACCCTATCAGGTTCTGCCCAGGCTAAAGAGTGGATCTCTCGCAAAGGCCCCATAATGTCCGGGATGAATGTCTTTGAGGACTTTTACTACTACACAGGTGGAATTTACAAGAGCGTCTACGGTAGTTATGTAGGGGATCATGCGATCTGCATCGTTGGCTATGACGATGCTGGAGGATATTGGATCTGCAAGAACAGCTGGGGGCCGGGATGGGGAGAGAACGGCTGGTTCAAAATCGGTTACGGTGAATGCGGTATCGGCAAAAGCTTTGCCTTTTATTCAGTGCAATTCACAGAGGATGACGATCTGATAATGCCTATGCTCGGACGAGTAGTAGTTCGTTTCAAGGAGATGAACACAGCGCTAAAAGACGAGATCTGGCTGAGCTATCCCGAGAACAGAATCATCTTTGAAGCCAAGGAGTCCGAACTTGGAAAATCCTTCGAGGTAGGAACATTCCCATCAGGGACCAGGCTAACCATGGCGCTTGTGGCCTCTGATGGATACAATGAGCACACCTATTACACAGATCAATCGCAAAATGACGATGCTTGTGACCACGTCAAGAAGGTCCAGACAGGAACCTACAAGTGGGAGCTGCGTTGGGAAGACATTTATGGTTTGGGGGAGCAGGATTACAATGATGTTGTCATGGAGGTCGAGGTGTTCAGCCCCTATACCGACGACCTGGTCGTTTCAAAAGATGGACGAGTCATTGTAACTTTAAAGAGCAGACAAACAAAGGATGAATTCAGTCTCAGCTCTCCTCGCGAGCAGTTGATCTTTAAGGCGGACGATCCACTGGGAAAGACGATTGACCTGGGCTTATTCCGGGCTAAAGATAAGCTCAGGTTCTCTATAAAGACTCCTGATGGCCATGTTTATTGCACCGACCGGGCACAAAACCCCGACTCTTTGAGCCACGTTCGCAAGCTTCCAACCGCCTATAACAAATGGGAGCTGCGCTGGGAGGATTCTTTGGGTCTGAAGAACAAGGACTACAAGGATCTTACCGTCGATGTCGAGATGATGCCAGTCACAAATGAGGACGTAGTGCTGCCCAGGAGCTGCCGGGTTGTGGCCAGGTTCGTTGGCAAGAATACGCAGAAAAACAACCAGTTCTGGATCTGCCAGCCCATTAGAGATATGCTATTCGATGCCACAAAGGAGAATTTGGGCAAGAGCTTCGAAGTGGGCAACTTCGAGGCAGGGACAAGGCTTGTCTTTGCGCTCAAGGCTGAGGACGGAAATACGTATTACACAGACAGCAACCTCAACCCAGATTTGAAAGCGCATGTCATAAAGCTGCCGTTAGGCTCCAATCGGTGCCAGCTTCGCTGGGAGGATCTTTATGGGCTCAAGGATCGTGATTACAACGATCTGGTCGTGGAGATCAGCCTGTTGCCTTGAAAGTAGCCGCTCATGATGCACACTGCATCATCTGGGCCTACCTGTTCGAACAGCTGACAGGGTGTTCCCTGATAGCAGGGCAGATGATGAATGACGCATGCTGCCTGATTGTTCTCCCAGACAAGATGGGGACACCGCTCACCGGCTGGCTTGTGGATCATGGCACCAGGGTCTTCAGAGTCGAGGGTCCCGTCGGGCAGTATTGACGTTGGGTTGATTATATAGATATCCAGACGAAGACAGCAGTTGCCGCATCTTTGACAGATCATGGTATTGACTATGGATGGTGTTTCATAGCTATATTGACATCTCGCTGGCGATCCTGTCAATTTTTTCGCAATACTTCTGCTTGACGGACAACAATGCCAGGTCCACATAGGTAGAGTCCTTGACGGCATACTCAAAGTCCTCAAGAGCTTCGCGATATGCTTTCATGTAAACGTACATCAACATCATATACAGGTTGCTTGAATTCCTTATCTCCATTGCCAACATCTACCCGAAGGTTAATCTTTGAAATATGCGTTGATATGAGAAAGCCCACCAACGAATTATATAAGGCTGTTTGTTCATTATTCATACAAATTGTGAAATTGAAAAAAGGAAAACAGTAATAAATGCAGACGGTAATAGCAATAGATTTAAGATATCGATGTTAATTATTTGTCGAGGAGATATGAGGATTCTGGTACCTTTGGCTGAGGGCTTCGAGGAGATTGAAGCTGTCAGCGTCATCGACATTTTGAGGCGTGCTGACATAGAGGTTGTGACGGCTGGACTTAAGGAAGGACCTGTTGGAGGATCTCATAATATTTTGATTTTGCCCGACACCAGCCTGAATAAAATTGATTTCAGGGACTTCGATGGCATAGTCCTGCCAGGAGGCTCTCCGGGATTTGTGAACCTGGGAAATGATGAGCGCATCTTGAACATGGCGCGGGAGATGGATCGCGCTGGAAAGTATGTCGCGGCGATATGCGCCGCCCCCTCGGTTCTCATCAAAGCCGGAGTCCTACAGGGACGCAAAGCCACTGTCAGCCCCTCGGGCCAGGCTCAGGTTGCAGCCTGCGCAGAGTTCTGTGAAGATCGGGTCGTTGTTGACAAGAACCTGATAACCAGCCGATCTCCGGGCACAGCCCTGGAATTCGCCCTTAAGCTGGTTGAGGTCATTGTGGGAAAGGAGAAGATGCTGCAGATAAAAGCCCAGACGCTGGCAATATAGTGAATTTGCCATGAAATCCGGGATAGAGGCATTTCTCATCGATCTGGATGGAGTACTTTACGTGGGAAAGAACCCCATTCCAGGTGTTAGAGAGTGCTTGAATTTTATGCAGGATCACGGATACATCTACAGGTTTGTATCCAACTCAACGCGAAGGTGTAGGGGCTCAGTTGCTGAGCGCCTGAATGGCCTTGGATACGATGTGCCTGCTGAATACATATTCACTCCGCCGATGGCAGCAATCGAGCATATGAAGCGATTGAGAAAGGAGAGATGCTTCTTGCTCACGGCCGGCGATGTGCATTTGGATTTTGAGAACGCCGGAATTACGATTGCGGAAAATGATGTTGATTTCGTAGTCGTAGGCGATGCAGGGAACGACTTCACCTTCGATCGCTTAAATTTGGCTCTGCGGCTAATACTGGATGGAGCAGAGATCCTCGCCCTGGAGAGAGACAGATACTGGATGGAATCAGACGGCATCGTCCTGTCTGCAGGCCCCTTCGTGGCAGCACTGGAGTTTGCGACTGGAAAGAAGTCGGAACTTATGGGAAAGCCCTCTGCGAGATTCTTCAAGATGGCTATGGACGATATGGGCAAGAGCGTAAAGCAGGTTGCCATGATAGGAGACGACGTTCTCACTGATGTGCAAGGAGCTCAGAAGATGGGGATTTCAGGAATTCTGGTGAAGACGGGAAAGTATAGGGAAGATGTGATGGCAAGCTCAGGCGTTGCTCCCGACCTGGTGCTTGAATCCTTGGCTCAGTTGGTTGATCATCTCAAATTCTGAAATTTTAGGATCAAACAGCGACATCAGTTACTAAATTACTTAATTGTTGTTCGCATGCCTTTAAATTATTACAGGCTAACGTAATGTGAAAATAATATCAAAATGGCAAAATTGAAACCAAAATTATGGAAAATTCATCTTGAGCATTCATTTAAATCAAGTAACGATGTTCGTGGGAGCTTTGGGGTTGTTGGGTGAATAGACATGAGAATCAGAGTCATCAGTTCAAAGACAGATATTCCTAAACTAAACCAGAATGAGAAGATGATCCACCTGGCATTTAGGGCATCAAATGTTGATTTCATAAACTTGATTCAAAAATGCCCCAGACTGAGAATGATACAGCTTCCACCCTCCTATCGCAGGACCATATCCAATTCTACTCTAGCATTTCTCAATATGCAGGATATTGAGTTGATTGAGGGTGACGTCTGGGGCCACAGAAAAGATCTTGATGAGTATTTCATCATAGACGACGACGTTTTAGCGGAAATTCGTGATTTGACTGCAAAAGGCGTTAAAATCGAGGATGTGACAGCCCAGATCCAAGCGAAGGGAAGGCTTGGCCCGAACCTGATCAAGTATATCGCCAAGACCAAGATAACTGTGTGACCCCCTCTACGCCGAGGGTTTCGCGCCGCCTCAGCCCCACTTTCTCCATTTGTAGATGAGCTTGGATAGAGCATCGATGCCATCGTATCTAATTTTATTCTTTTTCTTAGATATGCGTACTGGAGTATAATTTTTATATTTTAGTAGGTTAATTATATGTGGATTTCTTATCTTTCCACCATCAATAAGTCCAAGTTCAAAATAGTATCTGCACAGGCCTATCATTCCGCATGCCTCAAGCCGTCTTGGAGAAGTTATCACCTTTCTTTGCCTCAAGAAGAGCGTTTCCCCTTCATTTCTCAGCTCTCTGTCAAAGGCCGCATCCTCTAGAGCATATTCCTTAAATCCGCCGACCTTCAAGAAAATATCCCTTGGCACACAGAGGTTGATTCCGATGAGGCTACCATTTCCGATTTTTGAGTTAAGCCACCAATAGCCGTCGCTCATGTATTCGATCAGCTTTATTCCGGGGCCCACGCCATCCAGCTCAAATCCGGTAGTTAGCCCTACAACACCCCGCATCATATAATTATAGACGGTCTCGAGATAGTCCTCCTTTATCTTCGTGTCCGCGTCAATAAAGACCAGAAATTTGCCGCGAGCAAATTTTGCGCCATAGTTCCTGCCCCACCAAATGCCTCTCTTCTTGGAGACAACAACGAGGTCTGCATAATTATTTGCAATCTCGATCGTCCGATCTTCACTGGATCCGTCAGACACGATTATTTCATATTCATTACGTGGAAAAGTCTGCCGTAAGATCGACTTCAAGCAATCTTCTAAGTAATTCTCCTCATTTAGCGTTGGCACGATGACTGAGATCTCCATAGGCTACTCCAGACTCCTCAAGGCACTTTTCAAATTTAACCTTTATCGCTTGCGCTCCTCATAAGAGCGATGATTTTCCCTCTATGAGATATAGGATACGCTGGATCTGTCGAAGTCCCGCAC
>JAAZNX010000036.1 GCA_012798025.1 Methanothrix sp.
ATGCTGTCCAGAAGACAGCACCTCTTGAGGCCCATATGACTCTTTGGGCTCGTCCACGGAGGATGAGCCTATCGAACTCTTTGGCCTTAAGAGCTTGTCCGGATTGCTTCGTCTCGTCCTCACAGCGCAAAACGCGGCAAATTACCTATATAATCATTATTGATATTTGTAGTTTGCGGTCGAGGGCTCCACAGGTCAATTACTGCGTTCAAAAGGACGCAGCTTGAGGGTCTCATACTGAATAATCCTCCAGGCCTAAAACAAGCTCAGTGAGCTCATTCACAAGTGCATCATTCAAATCAGAGAGAGAAACCCTTCGCAGGCAATTGGACACCTCGATGTCGCCCATTACGATCTTTTGCAAATTACTGTGCTTGAAACCCTCGACCACTGCAAAATCCATGCCCTCTGCCTGGAGGTCGGACAGCGCCAAATCCAGATCTCCCCGCTCGCGCGTTACCTTTAGCCTGGCGTCGCCAAGACCTATGACCACGTCTGCCCCTGCATCGAAGTGACGCTTGGTGTCGCCATGATCTACTGGATGGTTGAGCATGTTCTTTACTGTTCCCACCCGACCGTATCTGGATAGGGATCTGACCAGGGCCGCCACCAGAGTGGTCTTGCCGGTCTTCTTGGTTCCCACTACCGATATTGCCTTCATTTCGCCAAGAGCTCGACTAGGAACCTGCTGAATCCTTCCAGGTCAGCGATGCGCACATTCTCGTTTGGACCGTGAATATTGCTCTCAAGCTGCCTCCCGACGCCAAAGACGCATGTAGGAATGCGGGTCTTTTCAGTGGCATAGGCCTGATCGAGGCTGCCCTGCGCCCCGGAGAGCCTGGGCAAGAATCCCATGCCTCTTTGCACTGCAGCTCTCACTTCTGCCACCCACCTGTGGTCCGGATTCACGCTCATTGGGGGGTATCCGGGGAAAAACCTCAGATCCAATTCTACATCCAGCGGCTTTATGGCCTTTTCGATCTCTGCAATCGCATCTTCCATGCTCTCCTCAGGAATGACGCGCCGGTCGCCACGCAACACACATCTGTCAGGCACGATGTTCTCTTTGATGCCTCCATTGATCATCGTGATGTTGAGAACGGGCATGAGATGCTTTTTGCCGAGAGCCTCCAGGGCAGAACTGGCAGGGATCATGGACCTGCGAGACTGTACCAGCGTCTTGAGCCTCATGAGCTCTTGCATGACGACCAAAGACCGCTCCACGGCATTTACGCCCATGAAGCTGGAACCGCTGTGCGCAGATCTTCCGTGCACCACTACCTCCCATGTGATCATCCCGTTGCTCCCGATTACCACGTCATCGGAAAACCCGTCCATGCAGAGCATGTAGTCTCCCTGGACCAATCCAATGTCCGTTAAGTAGCAGAGGCCTGAGTAGCCACCCACCTCCTCGTCTGTGGTCAAAAGAATGCAGAGATTGTATCTCAAATCATGCGTTGGCCTCCTTTTTGCATCATCTTTTTGCAAAAGCGCTTGAAGAGCTGCGATGAGCGCTGCAATGGAGCCCTTGCAATCCGAGACGCCTCGGCCATAAACCCGTCCATTCTTTCGAGTCAAAGAGAATGGGTCCGTCTCCCAGGAGCCCTCTGCAGGCACCACATCTAGGTGAGCATAGATCACAAGAGTCTCCTTGGCTCCGACATTCAGATCGGCCCGAAGATTGAAGCGATCGCCCACCAGCCGAGCATCTTCGCACTTGGCGGCAAATACCTCCTGGGGCATGACCAATTTCTTGGTCTCAAAGCCAAGGCCACTGAAAATTGGCACAAGATAGTCCACAATCTCCTGATAGCAGCTCCCAGGAGGGGCCACTGTCTTGAAGCCAATGATATCTTTGAGAACCTGCAAAATATAGTTCGTGTCGGGCTGGAGGCGATCTTTTGGCATTGTATCTCCCTCTTAAAATAGGGTCGAAGGCTTATTAAATGCTTCTGCGCCAAGACATCAATGAGCTGCCAGCAAGCCCACGATGATGATAGTAATTATTCCTACCATTATCATCTGCAGGCCTGAGATAACAGGCCGCTCATCGCTGATCCTTGCCAGGAAAATGCCTAAAGAGAAGAGCACCCCAAGGCCCAGCATAAGCGATGCATGAAAGGCCATCGTTATGCTGATGCCCGGAACAAGAAAATAAGGCATTACAAGAATAATGGCGCTCAGGGCAGGGCTGATGCCATCCACAATGGCGATCACGAACGACGCAAACTCAGAGGCTCTTGCGTAATGAGTGTCACCCAGGTCATGGAGCATCGCCATCTCAAGCTTCTTGAGGTCTCTCTTGCGCTCCGCGCGCTCTGCAAGATAAGCTCCACTCACCCCCGAGATGCCCATGGCCACGCTGCCGCCAATGCCTGCGGTTATTACTACATGCGGATCGGTCACGCCTGAAAAATGCGCCCCTATTACCACACCCATGATGGTTAGCGCACCGTCAAAGGCGTTCATGACGAAGAGACGCCTGGCTATCTCATGTGCTTTGGTGACCTCCAGGTATTCATGCAAACGCTCAATTCGTTTTCTCATTCCCGGATGACCTCCTGAGCTTGTAGGAGGCCTTCGTTCTTGAAGATCGTTTTGTCGTCTGATAGATATATAGTTGAACGGTTTGGCGCGAAGGCAATAAGAGAGCCCAAAGGGGTTAATGGATAACGCTCCATTTGAGAAGCACGCCCGTGTCCAGCGGTTTTACATCAGTGAGATTTAGCTGGGGAAAATCTCCAATAAAGCCAGGTCCGTCAACGAGGGTAGGCGAAATGGTTCCACCTATGATCAGCCCTCCGATGTACACATAAATTTCATCCACCAAGCCGGACTGAATCAGGGACCAGTTGAGGGTGGCGCCGCCTTCAACCATCAGCCGTCTCACCCCCATTTCATAAAGTATGGACATCAAATTGTGGAGATCGACGCGCGAACTTCCGCATCGTACGATCTTGCACATCTTCGAGAGGTTCATCACCCTGTCAGAAGGCGCCGATTGAGAGACTGCAATTATACAGCCCGGTCCCAAAACTTTGGCCTTGGGCGGCGTGCGGGCCAAGCTATCGGCCACCACGCGAAGAGGATTTTTGGTCTTTCCCCCCTCAATCCTGAGTTTTTGCAGCATATCCGACTTCACCCTCAGGCCTGGATCGTCTGCCAGCACAGTTCCGACTCCTACCATGACAGCATCGCTATCAGAACGCAGAGCATCGACCCTTGCCATATCCTCTTGGCCTGAGATCCTCACCTGCTTATGGTCGATAGAACTGATCTTGCCGTCAGCGCTCATGGCACTGTTGATGAAAACGAATGGCCTGCTCAAAGAGGATCACCACTAATTGGGTGGTCAAAAGAAGCTAAATAATTTCCCTGAGCAATTATCCTGGATGCCCAGATCTTCAGAGATCCTTATTTCAGGGACGATAATCTATGGTGATGATTTCCAAACGCTGGAAGGCTACATCAGTATTCGAGATGGGATAATAAAAGAGGTTGGCAGGGAAAAAGTTGACGCCGATTTTGAGGGCATCGTCTGCCCTCGCTTCGTGAATGCGCATGTCCACGTTGGCGATTCGGCCTTTAAAGACCCGCCGTTTCTTCCGCTATCTGACCTGGTTGGGCCGGGTGGATTGAAGAGTTGTTTGCTTGAGAAAACGCCGCGCGACCTTCTCATTGAGGGCATGAGAAGAAGCCTTCTGGACATGGCAGCCACAGGTACATTCGCTTTTGCCGATTTTCGGGAAGGCGGCGAACAAGGTGTGAAGATGCTTTTAGAGGCGCAGCAAGGCCTGCCGCTCATTTCTCGTATCTTGGGCAGGCCGCAGTATAATGAGACGGAGATCCCGAAAGAGTGTTGGGGCCTGGGAATCAGCAGCACCAGGGATCACGAGTTAGAACTGCTGAAGAGGGCAGTGGCATGGGCCAGAAGAGCAGGCCAGGTCGTAGCCATCCACGCCGGAGAAGCCGGCAACGATGACATTGCAGATGCTCTTCGCCTTGAGCCAGACTTCCTGGTGCACTTGAATTGCGCATCGCAGGAGGATCTGAATTCAGTGGCCAAAGCCAAAATACCCGTCGTTGTCTGTCCCAGGTCCAATCTGGTGACTGGCGTCGGCCTGCCGGATGTGTTGAGAATGCTAGATCTGGGCATAACCGTCGGTGTCGGAACAGATAACGTCATGCTCAACTCGCCAAATATGTTCGAGGAGATGCAGCTTCTGGCTAAGGCTCTGCTGCACGACGACAGACAGGTATTTAAGATGTGCACGCTAAATGGTGCTAAAATTATGGGAATCGATCAGAGAGCTGGCTCCATCTGCGAGGGCAAAGAGGCTAGAGTGATGGTTATAAACGGGAGATCGAACAACCTGTGGGGATCGCAAGGCCCGCTAGCCAGCATTGTGCGAAGGGCCAGGCCGTCTGATATAGTGGCAGTGTTTTAGGAGCAAATTATGTTTGAGAAGATTCTGGTTGCAACCGACGGATCAGACCATGGAACGAGAGCTGCCAAGGTGGCCATTGAGCTTGGCAAGGTATCTGGCGGAACTGTAACGGCCATATATGTAGCAGACACAAACAGGACAAGCCATCTTCCGGATGACATGCTTCTCTTCAGCATCCGAGAGCTTCTGCTCAAAGAAGGAAAAGAAGCTGTGAAGCATGTGGAGAGGATGGCCAAGGACGCGGGCGTGCCCTTCGAGAGCGCCATTGTAGAGGGGAACCCTGGAGGAGAGATCCTCAGCTATGCCGAAAAGGCTGGCATGGACATCATAATCATCGGTTCTGTAGGACGTACCGGTCTGGATAAATTTCTCTTGGGAAGCGTGGCCGAGAAGGTGGTCCGCAACTCCAAGATTCCTGTTTTGACGGTTCCGAGGGAGCAGGCTTGAATATCCTCGTCAAGGACGTGATGGTCAGGGATGTGGCTTACGTCGTCATTCCTGGTAGCAGAGACGATGTCTTGAAGGTCCTTCAGGAGCGGAAGGTTTCAGGCGTTCCTGTCGTAAAGAAGGACGAGGTCGTGGGAATGATAACCAGGAAGGATCTCCTCAGGAACCGCGAGGAGGACCAGACTGCTCTGCTCATGACCCGCGAGCCGATAGTGATCGGGCCTAAAAGCAGCGTGGTCGAGGCCTCCAGACTTCTGATCAAGCACGGGATACGAAGGCTCCCTGTAGTTGAGGGCAGAAAGCTGGTAGGCATCATCACCGTAGCAGATATCGTCCGGGTGGTGGAAGGCCTGGATATCAAAGAGAGCATCGAGCCGTACCTAGAGAAGGAGACGGTGGTGCTCTGGAGCGAGATGCCTTTGCCTGTAGCCGGAGCCGTAATGGAATTTGCAGCAGCCGAGGCCTGTCCGGTAATCGACACAAACCTGAAGCTTGTGGGCATCATCTCCGACCGCGACCTCATCAAGGCCAGCGTGATCGAGGACTCGGTGGAGAAGACCGATATGTCTACAGACGCAGGTGAGGATGCATGGATGTGGGATCGCGTGATGAAGACCATCAATAAATATTACGCCGTCTCCAGGATTCAGCTCCGCAATATCCTTGTCCGCGAGGCTATGGTGCCGCCCATCACGGCTTTCAAGAACAATGGCATCAGCGAATGTGCGGCCCTGATGCACAAGAACAGAATAGATCAGATGCCGGTGATCACCCCCAGCCAGAAGCTGATGGGGATGATCAAGGACAGCGACATTTTGAAGGCCTTGATAGATCATTGCGAGAAGAATGCAGCCTGATTTTTTTTACTCGTTGGCTTTCAGCATCTTCTCCCGCCAGGCCCGCGCATGTTCTGACGGCACGACGTCGATGGCTCCGCCCTGGAATCTCCCATTCGTCTCGCCCATCTTCTCTTCCATCCAGCCCTCGATCTCAAGATAGCTGGACTTCAAGGCATCAAGAACCTCCTGGTCAGCCTTCCACAGGCCTCTCTGGCTCGCCTCCAGCAACCTTCTGCCTATCTCTTCCATGGCCCAGGGGTTATTCTCCTCGAAGAACTTGCGCATCTCCTCGTCCAGGACGAAGGTCTTCGCTATATCATCGAAGATCCAGTCGTCAACCTCGCGAGTCGTCGCCTCCCAGCCATATACGCGACCAACGCGCTTGGAGATGTCGCTGGCACCCTTGTACCCATGGCGTTTCATTCCTTCTATCCATTTGGGATTGAGCAGCTTGGTGCGGACGATCCTCCTGACCTCTTCTGCCAGGGTGCGAACATCTGCGCTCTCTTGGTCTCTCGTATCTCCATAATAAGATGAGACCTCGCGCCCTGAAAGTTCTCGTGCCGCATTGGTAAGGCCGCCATGCGTGCCGAAGTAACAACAACAACCCAGCAGGTCATATTCATCGGTCACAGTCTTGTTGAAAGTCAGGTCAACGCTTTTGAGCTGCTGCACAAGGGCCTGATGCGATTCCTGGCCAAATATGCCCTTTCCGTAGGCGTAGCTGTTCCACTGAATGAACACATCGGTGAGGTCTTTGTCTTCCTTCCAGGCCGAGGCATAAACGGCCAAATTCACGCCATTGCCGTAGGTGCCAGGCCGGCTGGCGAATATGCGCGGAATGTCGGCGGAGTGCTTGCGCAAAAAGTTCATCTCCAATGGCTCGTCGAGCGCTGCAACCTCACGGATGGCCTGGTCAAGCAGCTCGATGCTGCCATAGAAGCAATCCCTTGTAATTCCGCTGGCACGTACTGTTAGATCGATCCTGGGGCGGCCCAACTCCTCCAACTTCATGACCCTGTAGCCCGTCACGCGTCCGCCTTTCCAGACAGGCTCGACGCCTATTAAAAAAAGCATCTGAGCAAGCTGCTCCCCATCAGCCCACATGATATCGCTGGCCATCCAATACATGGCGACGTTTTCTGGCAGCCTCCCGTGCTCTTCCTCATATTTTTTGATCAACAGATGAGCCAGCTTTCTGCCCACGCGCCAGGCAGCCTTGGTCGGCACGCTGGCCGGATCGAGTGAGTAGAAATTTCTGCCAGTGGGAAGCACATCTGGCTTTCCTCGCGTGATCAAGCCAGACGGTCCGGGCGGGATGAATCCTCCATCGAATCCACGCAGCAAGCTCTTCATCTCGTCAGATGCCTCTATTCTGCTGCATAGATCGAGCACCTTCTCTCTAAAGGTGGATGGCGCCTTTTCTTCTCGCTGCCTCTTCAGACGCGTTCCAAGGATGCGGGCCTCAGGCTCAGATTCGCCTGCCATGTAGGCGCGAATGAACTCCTTGGCCAGGTGGTCGAGCTCCTGATCCGAGATGGGCCCGTCAACCAGAGCTGATAGAAATTTCCTTGTCCCCGAGTCGAAGCGCAGGATGGAGTTGATCATATCCACGCGCTTCTCATTCTGTGGAACCTGTCCGAAGATGTGCATTCCGTCCGGTATCTGAGTGTTATAAATCTCAGAGATCTTGCCATGTGCGATCTCAAGGATCTTCTCGAAGGATGTGCCTGCCTCGATGAGTGCCTCAAGCTTCAACTCCTCTGCCAGGTTGGTCTTCTTGAGGAGATCGAAGATGACATGCTCAAGGGCATGCGCCCTGCCCTTTTCTGACACCTTGCTCTGGTTGTAGGCTGCGATGTTGTCCTCCAGCTCCTTTAGGTCTCCATAGATTCCTGAGCCGGTCATGACCGTCTGCATGTGGTCTACGATCACAGCGTAGCTCCGCCTCTTGGCGATCGTCCCCTCCGGTGGATTGTCTGAGTTGTAGATGTAAAGGTATGGAATGTCGCCCACGGCGATGTCCGAAAAGCAACTTCCAGAAAGGCCCACAGACTTTCCTGGCAGAAATTCCATGTTTCCGTGCGTTCCCACGTGGACCATGACATCCGCTCCAAAGACCTCCTCGATCCAGTGGTAGGTAGCCAGATACTGATGAGGTGGAGGCACCTGGGGGTCGTGCAGAATGCGACAGACCTGGCCGTCGCATCGAGCACCGGCACAGCCTCTCTTTGGCTGAACGCAGACTATGACGTTGCCGAACTGAACTCCAGTTATTACCATCAAGCCATTGTAGACCATGGATGGAGGAACACCATCCATCTCTTCGCCTGGAGGCATCCCCCATGCACTGCAGACCTTCCTCCTGGCAGCTTCTGGCAGAGTATTGAACCAGGATTCGTAGTCCTTCGTTTCCATCATGGCAAGGGCACCGCCCTTGCTCACAATCTCCTCCACTGGCGTCCAGCGAAACTCGGAGATCGCCTTTCTGTCCATGATCGTGGCAATAAGCTCTTTTCCGCTGGCAGGTTGATTCTCTATCCTGTAGCCGGCCTGCGACATGCTCTCCAGGATGCGGGCCACGCTCTCAAGAGTGTCCAGATGGGCCCCTGAGCCGACTGTGGCCTCTGCCGAAGCGCAAGGGTTGTTGTGCATGATGATGGCGACCTTCCTTTGCGAGGGCGGCTTCTCTCTCAGGCGCAACCATCTCTTGATTCGACGGGCTGCCTTCTGAACCCTTTCCTCAATACCGATATGCCTCTCAAATTCCTTGCCGCCGATCTCATCGCGAAATGATGCTCCTGCAAGAATTGGCTCGATCATGCCTTCGAACTCTGGAAGGGCCACGGACCAGCCCACCTCGGAGCTGCTAAGGCCGTGAATGTCTTCGAGCCATTCATCTTCGCTCTTGTGGTAGACTGCAAGAGGATGGAAGACAGGCACACCCAGCAATTTTAAAGCCTGCACGGACTTCTCCACGCCTCCGGCGCGAAAGATCGATTGCAGGTTAACAACGGCATCAACCCTTCCCTTGAAGTACTCCTCTACCACTTCGCCGCTGGATTTGGCTCCAAGATCCTCATCGCCCAAACCAAAGCAAAAAGCTGGCAGCACATCGACATCCTTCTCCATCTCCCGGATGAAGCTGTCTACAATTGCCAGATCGCCATTGGCCCAATAGGTCCTGAAGAAGAGGATGCCGACCCGGCGAGAATGCCGCGTTCCATACCACTTCAGATAGTCCTCCACAGTGGCGAATGCCTCGTCAGCATCGGGATGGTAGAGCCCCTGCCATAGGTTCTCTTTGGGAAGTTCGTAGTCGTAGTCGTAGCCTAAAACCTCCCGCCCTATGTATCGAACCATATTGGCTATGTTCTCAGGTCCACCATAAACCACGTAAGCGTTCACAGCAGTGCTGATTTTAGCTGAGACGTTCGATAGAGACCTGAGCGAAGGGTTCAGGCCGAAGGATATGATGGGGATATTCTTGTCAATTTTTTCAAGCACGCGATCGAATAGGCAGTCTTGCTCGCAGGGATGAAGCAAGATGGCCTCGGCCACGTTCAGAGAATTGATACAATCATCGATGTTTCCCTCGTTTAGGTCTGAGACCGCCCATGCTGCCAGCTCGATCTTCGTTTCTTGGGCTGCTTCGAGGAGAAGAGCCACGTCGCTTGCCCATGTGAGCGATGCTAATCGCATATAAGAGCACCCGTCAGGGAGCGAACCGGCACGATGTACGGTCTGCCCAGGGCATTTATCACCATGGCCTCGATGCCGTAGACCTTGCAGATATTGGCCTCATTGAGAAGAACTTTGGGCTCGCCCGCTGCATATACCTGGCCGTCCTTGAGCATCACCAATCGGTCGGAGAATCGGGCCGCTAAATTGAGGTCGTGAATGGCCATCACTGCAGAGATGTTCTTCTCTTTGACCAGACTGCTAACGGTCTCCATAACCTCTAGCTGATGTTTCATATCCAGGTTCGAGGTTGGCTCGTCCAACAGTAGCACAGCAGGTTCCTGTGCCAGTGCTCGTGCGATGAGCACTTTCTGCTTCTGGCCTCCACTGAGCTGGGAGAAATCTCTCATGGCCAAATCTCCCAGGTGCAACCTTTCCAGAACCTCTGCCACCTTCCCCAGATCGGCATCGTTGACCCTCCAACCGATGTGTGGCCTTCTGCCCATGAGGACAGTATCAAATACAGTAGTGGCCAGAGGGGTAGAGCTGGACTGCGGCACATAGCCTATTTGCCTTGCTACCTCCTGCCGACTCATATTCTCGATCTCCTTTCCGTCCAGGAGGATGCTGCCCTTCGGCTTTAAGATGCGGTCAATACACTTTATGAGCGTGGTCTTTCCTGAACCGTTCGGCCCCACCAGGCTCAAGATCTCCGAGTCATCAACAATGACATTGAGGTCGTCGAGGATCTTGTGACTGTTGTAGCTGAAGGTCAGGCCTTTGATGGTAATGCTTACCAATTACATTCCTCCCTGGGCCATAATGCGAGTTCGAAGATTCGAGTTGAACGTAAGGCTCACCTTCAAGATCTGAACTACACAATTTCTCTTAATTTAATAAATATTTCGGTTTAATTGCTATTCTTTATCAGTTGGATTGTAGAACGATTCATCGAACAATTTAATAAATCGCCATAAGCAGGAGCATCTACATTTGAGAATATGCCGATTCCTGGAAGAACTTATAACATATTTATTATGATTAATTTTGGTAAATGTAACATTTTATGTCAAATGGTGTACATCGATTTATAGTATGATAGCTGTGCATGTTTGGAAAAGTCGTCTTTCATCTGCTGTGGTGTATATTCTCACCGCTCATGCGTACCAGCGGCTTGGAAAGATGTCTACGTGCGCATGGGGGCACTTCATAAAAGCCCGTCTCCAAATCTCTGATAAGAGGTCTGCGTTCGCGACCTAAAGCTGTGGTCTTGCATCTCCTGCAGCGATAGCCCTGTCCCTTTCCAGCAGATTCCATACGCCTTTTGCATTGTGGACATGTTGGAGCGACCAGCACCCATTGCTCGGCCAAGCGGAGTATATTCATCTTTTCCAGGTTGAGGGTTTTGTCCCGCACAGCTCCCCAGACCTCCACCTCGTCGCCTGGTATAAGCTGCTTTACAATCGACCGGAAGTTCTTGGTGGGCTCGAAGGCTGCACATTTTATTTGCCCTTTTGCATTCTGCAATGTGAAGAAGATATGTGCGCCCTCGATTGCCTCAGGTGGTTGCGATACAACGCCGCGCAGCCTGTAGCTCTGGCTGTCACAGACTTCATAAATCTCGCCTTCCAATATATGAGCATCAGTGCCCTGGTTGGTCTTGTAAAGCACTCTTCTCTCCCATGGCTCTGACTTTATGGTTTGAAACGCCTCTTCGATTGCCTCCGGGTCTGACCCCCTTATGCCGAAGAGCACCGGATCTCCTGAGTGGGGTGCGAAGACAATTCTCTTATTAAAATAATCTACGGTATCCCATGTGCTCGGGTATGTAATGGCATCTGCTTTCCAAACCGTTTCAGCTTCGATGCTTCTTGGTGTGCCCCAGCGCTGGCGCTGTCTATATGCGATCAGCTCATAGGTGAAGTCCGAAAGATCGGCTCCGATGGCAGCCAGTGCGCCGATCAGACCCCTGCCATTCTTGAATCCTCTGTACCAGATCCCCTCATCATCCAGAAGCGTCCTGGCGTCATCGATCTGCACAATTTGAGTGACTGCGCGACGATAAAAGGCAGTCATTCGTGGCGTCACATATTCGGCTATCACAAGTCCTGGATTGGTGTTCGCACCGGAGAAGTCAGACAGCTCCAAAACTGCCTTCGTGGCTATCTCCTTCACCTTCTGTGGGTGGTCGCTCTCAAGAGTAAATGCCAGGGCTGCATTGCCGCGTGTCTTGAAGCGCGCGCAAGGGTTAAGCCGGATAAGCCTGGGCAGGCCACTGATCTTTCCATAAGGCCGGAGCCTTTCCATGAGCACAGAGGCAAGGTAAGTTGTGCACAAGCCCCTCTCCGAATCGGTATCATCTATTCCAATGAACATGGTCAACCTTATATAGCGGTCAAACGATGATATATAATGATGGATAAGGAACTTCTCGCCAGGCGCGTGGAAGAGGTTCTTGAGCAGGCCGGGTTCTCCACC
>JAAZNX010000147.1 GCA_012798025.1 Methanothrix sp.
CTCATGGGCCTGGTGATGAAGGAGCTGAGAGGCAAAGCAGATGGCGCTTTGGTGAGCGCCATATTGAAGAAGGAAATACAAGATATACTGTAGCCAAGTGAGCCCCGAGAAAGCCAAAAGGCCAGATATGCTCCTCTGGGAGGAGACGCTGTTCAAAGACAGGGATCTATTCGAGCTAGATTACCTGCCAGAACATTTCCTTCACCGTGAATCGCAGATGAACAGCCTAAAGTTCTGCATTCGGCCTGCGCTGCAGGGTGCACGACCCATCAATGCCCTGTGCCTCGGCCCCCCAGGCACGGGGAAGACCACAGCCATCTTCAAGCTCTTCGAGGAGATCGAGGCCCATTCATCCAATGTCATTCCAGTTCATGTAAACTGTCAGATGGACACCACGAGATACGCTGTCTTCTACCAGCTCTACAAGAAGATCTTCGAACACGCGCCTCCTTCAAGCGGCGTCTCTTTCAAGCGCATCTTCGAGAAGGTAGCCCAACACGCTGCAGACGAGGATCGGGTCCTGATAATAGCATTGGACGACATAAATTATCTCTTTCACGAGCGTGAAGTGGATCATGTTTTATACTCACTCCTACGAGCGCACGAGACATGTCCCGGCGCCAGGATGGGCGTGATAGGCGTTTTGAGCGAGCCTACGCTCAACTACATTCTCGACCCACGTGTCGTGTCCGTCTTTCAGGCTGAAGAGATCGTATTTCCACTTTATACCAGGGCTGAACTGTGGGACATTCTGAACAAGCGAGTGCAAATGGGCTTTTATCCAGGCGTGGTTGAGAAAGATGTCCTTGAAGCTGTGGTGAATTACACAGAGTCATGCGGTGACCTCAGGGTAGGAATTGATCTTCTCAAGAGGTCCGGCCTCTTAGCAGAGAAGCGCGCCTCTAGAACGGTCTCCCTTCAAGATGTCGAGAGCTCATACGAGCGTTCGCGGCTGGTTCACCTCTCGTATGCCCTGAAATCTCTGAAAGAGGACGAGCAAAAGGTGTTGCGCATGGCAGCAGAGCATGAGAGCTGTCGCGCTGGCGAGCTTTTCAGCCGTTTCCATGAGGAGACGGGCGCAGGATACACACGTTTCCACGAGATCCTCAACAAGCTAGATGCCATTCGGCTCATCGATACAGATTTTAGCGGATCGGGTGAGAGGGGCAGAAGCCGTACGATTCGCGTGCGCTATGATCCCAAAGAGATCCTGTGCAGGATCGGCTCCTGATCTTTTGAAAGAAGAGCTCTATATTCTTGAATTAGAATAACTTACCTATATAGATCACATAGACAAGGACTTTAACTTGGAATGCGATTCGAATTTATGTATGAACAGGCCGAGAATAGTGGCGCCCCAAAAATATAAGGAGAAGTTCATAGAGGCGCTATTGTTTGTATCAGCCGTCACCTCAATTTTCATTATGCTTCTCATCTTCTATTACCTGATCTGCGAAAGCACTCGTGCATTTCACGAACTGGGCTTCTTTTCGCTGCTCTTCGGCCAAAAATGGCACCCAGCAGGGGATATTTACGGCTTTCTGCCACTGATCGCCTGCTCTCTCATCATCACCCTTCTCGCGCTTTTCATAAACATCCTAGTCGGTTTTCCCCTGGCCATCTACCTGGCAGAGCTGGCAGGTCCAAAAAAAAAGGCAGTATTGAAGCCTGCCATCGAGCTGTTGGCGGGAGTCCCGTCCATAGTCTATGGTTTCTTGGGAGTGATCATACTTGTTTCCTACCTGCAAGACAGCTTTGATATGCTCACAGGAAGATCGATCTTAGCAGGCTCGATATTGCTAGGCGTCATGTTCATTCCCTACCTCACCACCATCTGCGAGGATGCTTTGAGGGCGGTTCCCAGCGAGTTCAAAGAGGGCTCGCTTGCTCTTGGCGCCAACAAATGGCAGACATTGAGGCATGTGACGATCCCCGCTGCCTCGTCAGGAATTACTGCTGCCATTCTCCTCAACATCGGAAGCATAATCGGCGAGACGATGGCCGTGCTCCTCGTGGTCGGAAATGTCGCTAGATTGCCTTCGCCAATTTATGATATCTTTGATCAGGGCGCAACCTTCACCTCGGTCATCGCCGGCGAGATGGGCGAGGTAGCCAGAGGTTCCCTTCACTATCACGTCCTTTTTGCAGTGGGCTTCGTCCTTCTCGCGGTTGTATCAGTTCTCAGCCTTATCGCTGACTATGCCAGGACTCGAATAAGAAAGAAATTCGGAGGATATTGAATGAAGATCAAGCCTGCCATGGCAGCATCATTCGTTTTGTCTGCATTTCTATTCGTATCATCTGTGGTATGCCTCATACTGCAGCCTGATTTGAGGTGGATGGCGCCTATCTGGAACGCCTGCCTGCTGGCAGACTTGCTGCTGCTCCTCGGATCCTATTTGACTGCCAAAACTAAATCTCATAAGGCAGCATCAATTCTCGCACTGGATATTCTCTTTTGCCTGGCAATCGTTCTCTTTACATTTACCGGAGCATTTAACCCTGGTTTTGCATTAAAGAAGCCTTTGGGCGTTGGCGCCACCTTCGGATATTCTTTTGTTCTCCCTCTTCTGGTGCTTTTTGCAAGCTTATTGAACATCAAGGATGCGCTTAACGTCGTCCATGGCTACGGCCCCAAGGGACGAGAAGCCCTCGTATTTTTGGCCATCCGATTATCAGCAATATTCTCGATCCTGCTCCTAGGTGGAATTCTTTTCATAATAATCTACAAAGGAATTTGGGTCATCAACTGGGAGTTTTTGACCACACCCCACAGGAGGCTTGGACAGGCAGGCGGAATCAGCACTGCCATAATGGGATCGCTCTGGATGGTCCTAGGCGCCATGATCGTATCGTCTCCACTGGGAATAGGCGCTGCCATCTACCTGCACGAGTACTCGAAGAACCAAAAGCTCAATCGGCTGATCACCATTGCCGTAAGCTGCCTGAACGGCGTTCCTTCTGTGGTATTTGGCCTCTTTGCACTTGCATTTTTAGTGACTATTTTTGGAGTGTCGCTTCTCACAGGTTCGATAATTCTGGGCCTGATAAACATACCAACCATAATTCTGACCAGCCAGGAGGCATTGAAGAGTGTTCCAAACTCTCTTAGAGAAGGCAGCATGGCATTAGGGGCAACGAAGTGGCAGACGATAAAGAAGGTCGTACTGCCTTCGGCCATGCCCGGCATCCTCACAGGCGTCATAATGGGTGTGGCCAAAGCCTCAGGAGAAACAGCGCCAATAATGTGGACAGCAGTGACCTTCACGGCCACGCCTGTTCAGATGATCTACGGTTTTATTCCGAATCTGTTTCAACCGGTGAACAATCTGGACTATCATCTCTTGAATCTAATTTATTTTTTAGGTGCATGGGATGTTGAAGCTAGAGCCTGGGGAACAGCGCTGGTCCTCATAGCCCTTGTGTTAGGCACGAATATGCTGGCAATCCTTGTAAGAAACCATTATCGCAAGAAGATATCCTGGTAGTATTCATTGAAAGCCACGCCAAAGTTCGCTCTCCATATCCGCTGCAAAAAAGTCCATCACCTGGCCGAGAAGATCACGAATCCTTGCTACCTCGCTCTTTTGCAGGTCGCAGGGCATTAGCGGCAGAGATAACATTACAGCTGCATCAAGTTGCAGCGAAGCCCTGGGTTTTGGATGATCCATCGCATCGAGCACGCATCTCCTGACCGTCTCAATGCTGCGACGTACAGCCATCAGGTCTTCCACATTTTGCACTGACGCCTCAGAACTCATCGCCCAGGCATCAATGACAGCTAAGACGAGATCTGCTTTGAGTTTATCAGGAATATTCACTATCCTCAAAAGGTCCACGATCAAGCCGAGCTTTATCGATCTGATCTCGCCTTCTCTTGTTACCAGTCCGTCCCTATCCAGAATCGCTTCGTAGTATTCGAGCAGGCCGAGCAGATCCTCACCATTTCGAAGACCCTCATATCCGATAGCGTTAATCATTTTCATCCTCCAAACAAAGACCACCTTTGCTGCGCAAAATAAAAATTTCCAAATCAGGCAACACTACAGACATGAATCGATCTGATATATGTGTCTTCTCTCATTAAACTATGTGTATGTATTTTGGATATATAATCTATATTCTCAAAATCCTCCCGTTTTCAGAGCTCTTTCCATCATAACTGAGTCTTCATGGATCGGCCAGGAACTGAGTCAGAAATGGTGTGCCGGGATAATTACTATCTATCGTCCCTAACGAGAAGTCCTTGCCGAAGAGATGCCTAGAGTTATATTGAGGCGCAATTGCTCCGATCTGCGAAGCCATCACATGTGTGCCCAATGGTTCGTAGTAAATAAGAGCGGGACCACTGGAAAATCCACTGCCTAAATAGATGGGATCTGCATGGGGAGGCACTGCATAGGTTTGTTCTCCTGTTCGAGCGATCCGAGAATAACTTAGCTGACCATAGCCAACCTGCGGGACGGAAGGCTGTGCACATGTGCCTGAAACGTCGATCACCACTGCATCGCTGGCCTTATCGCCTATGACGTAATAAAGTATGTGCTGCCCAACTGCATCTGCACGAAAGATCAACCTATCATAGCGCTGGAAATAGTGATTGCTGCGAGATACCCTTCCATCAGGGTATATCTCATTGAGGTAACCACTCCCTTCTACAGGAGAAAGCACTATCAATGATACAGTCTCCCCCTCGGTGATATCAATGTGCTTTGTCCATCCTGCATCTCCATCTATCCTCAGAAGATAACCAGCCGCTTGAGTAGCATACGATTGGCTTTCCACTTGAGCTATAGACAAATATATCAATAAAATTAATATGAACAATTTTCCCATAGACGCCCCTCTATATATTTTGGTTTGGAGCTATTTCAATTAATAATTTTCTATGGCTATCCTTTGAAAGCTGCTTTCCATCATGGACAATCTATATCAATTCCAAAGCATTTGACTCATTCATGCGCATTTGCGAGGCCGAGTTTGGCGCCAACGTCGGCAAATATCATAAAGTCCTCTACCTATGCCACCGTAATGCCGATCCCGACGCCGTCGGGAGCGCTTTTGCTCTAAGCCAGGCCTTTGGGGGCACACTCGGTGCCGTGGATGACCTTAGTCGTACAGGCGAGGCCTTGGCAGAGGCCATCGGAGCCGACGTCAAGATCGACCCAAAGGCAGAAGACTACGACCTGGTAGTAGTCGTAGACACATCGGTCCGGATCCAACTTGGAAGCTTCAGGCTGGCAAGATATGCTCTGATAGACCACCACCAGGACATCGGACTGCAGCATGACGCCGAGTTTTATATTCAAAGGCCCTCAAAGTCCACTGCGGAGATAGCCTGGGAGATTTTGAAGGAGAGCAAGGCGCAGACCAGTCGGGAGATGGCAATGGGCTTGCTGGTGGGCATAATCTCTGACACAGGCAGATTCAGGCGATCGTCTCCGACGGTCTTTCGTGCTGCGGCAGAACTGCTCGAAGCAGGAGGATTTGAGTATGAAGATGCACTTCAAGTCCTGTCCATCCCCGTGGACGCTTCCCGCAAAATCGCTATTCTCAAGGCAGTCACCCGGGCCAAGATTGACCGTCATGGAGACTGGCTGATCGCAACGACTGAGATCAACTCCTTTGAGGGTTCTTCTGCCATGGCACTGGCCGACCTTGGAGCGGATGTGGCCTTTGCAGCCGGAAAGCATGGAGACCTCTGCCGCATAAGCGCCAGAGCTGGGCGAGAAGCTGCCAGGATCGGCTTGAACCTGGCCGAGATCCTGTGCGAGGTGGGCAAAAATAACGGCGGCAATGGCGGCGGCCACATGGCGGCGGCAGCCCTTGAAGCCGTTGGAGAGCCTCGCGCCCTTTTAGAGGAGTGCAGAAAAAGAGCTGCAGAAATCTTGCCTTAGGCTTTTCGCATCCTCAAAGCAGCGCTCTTCAAAGCCTCTATGCCCGGCAGAGGTTCGCCCGAAAGATACGTAATACTCGCCCCGCCACCCATGCTCACGTGCGAGAACTTAGACTCCAGGCCAAGTTGCTCGATGGCCGCAACGCTGTGCCCTCCGCCAGCAATGGAATAACCAGATTCAGTAGCAGCTTTCAGTAGCTCGGATGTGCCAAGACGGAACTTTTCCTGCTCGAAGATGCCCGTCGGTCCATTCAGAACTGTAACCTTTGCCTCCTTCATCTCTTTGGAATAGGCTACGATGGTCTCAAGTCCGATATCCGCAATCGGCAAGTCTGTGGGAAGTTTATTTACGGGGACTTCGACGCGCTCCCCATTTTTGTTCAGAGCTACGTCCACAGGCATGGCGATCTTGCCCGGATATTCCTTGAGGAGCTTTGCAGCTATTGGGATCTGCTCCAGGTACTCTTGATCCTCTATGAACTTCCGGTTGGCCTCACCGACGTTGATGCCCGCAGCCATCATGAAGACCGTTGCCACGACACCGGATGTCAAGATTTTATCTGCTCCGCCGCGGCCAAGGACGTTCTGGGTGACCTTGATGGAATCGTCTGCTTTAGTGCCGCCCAAGGAGAAGACTGTGGGATGTTCGTGCCGTTTCAGGCCCCTGTCCAAGGCGGTGATCTCCCTGTCCATGAGAAGTCCAGCAACGCTTGGCAAGACCTCTGTAAAGCCGACCACAGAGCAGTGTGAGCGATGCGACACCGCAAAGGCGTCGTTGACAAATATATCAAATAGAGGTGCGAGCTTTCTCACCATGTGGCTCTTGGCATGGTCAGCAGCCGTTCGGGTGATGTTCTCTTCTGCATAAAAGCGGGTGTTTTCGAGGAGAAGAACCTCTCCAGGCTCCATGGATTTTATAGACTCTCTGGCGTGAGAGCCGAATATGTCATCAATATAGGTAACATCGCGGCGCAATAGCCGAGTTGCCTGGCGGGCATGAGCCTCCATTGTGGTATAGTCCTTCTTGCCTGCCCGGCTTTGATGCGCCATGAGGACCACCCTGCACCCCTCCAGGGCACGCAGAGTTTCTAAATGGCTCCTGATGCGCTTATCATCCAGAATGTTTCCGCCAGGGTCCATGGGAGAATTGAAGTCCACCCTTACCAGGACCCTTTTATTATCGAGTATGACGTCATCCAACGTAAGATAATCCTTCAACTCGGTTCCTCCCGGTGTGTTACGGGTTGACAGAAGGGATATATATCATTGCTGA
>JAAZNX010000199.1 GCA_012798025.1 Methanothrix sp.
AGAGCCTTGCTTTGAGGAGGAACGGCTGGATGGAGACATCACATTCGAGCTTGGTGTCAGGATGCTCTGGTCGTCTGTTGCCTTGATCGGTGCCCTGCGGGAAAAGAAGATAAGAGAGCTCTTGATAATGATAATACGAGATACGCGATGATGTTTGGCATAAAGCTTCCCAGGGTCGAGACGGAGATAAGAGTGGCAGAGGAGATTTCAGCTGGAGACAGGAGCATCTACGCAGTGATCGAGCTGTCCATTCTGAAGGCTGATGATGGAAAAGCACTTGGAAGCTGGCTTGTGCCGCTGGCCATGCTGATCATAGAGCCAGGGGTTCAGTATGCAGTCTCCATTACTGGAGAGAAGATGCCACTGGAGGCGATCTTGCAATTGGCACCATCATTGAAGCTCGTGATAGAAAAGGGACGGGAAAGTCACAGAATAGAAGTGACCTGAAAAAAAGGTCTTGAGAGCAGCAGGAGTCATACATGCCTCTTCACCTCAACAAGCCAGCGCCAAGATGCCTTGGCATCGCAGAGAGTTTTTTTCGCTCCAGTCCATCTTCTGTTTTGGCGGGCGTGGTTATGCGCGGGGATCTGCGCGTCGATGGCCTGGCAACTGCCTGCGCCACAGTAGGAGGAGACGACGCCACTGACGCAGTCCTGAAAATATACAAAGATCTTGACCGCACAGATGTGAACGTCCTGCTCCTGAGCGGAGCTGCAGTCAGCTGGTTTAACATCATCGACCTACAAGAGGTATTCGACGAAGTCCAAAAGCCTCTGGTCTGCCTGACCTACGAAGAGTCACATGGCCTAGAGAGATACATCATCGAGTACTTCCCGGAGCCGGAAGAGAAGCTGCGTCGTTACCGTGCCCTGGGCGAGCGGACGATCGTGCGGCTCAAGACAGGCTACGAAGTTTACGTGCGCGCCCTTGGCGCAACATCTGAAGATGCCAGGATCCTGCTCAACAAATTCACCCTGGAAGGCCGCATACCAGAGCCGGTGCGTGTTGCCAGGCTGGTTGCGCGAGCGGTGCTATGTGAGATTTGCGAGTGAGGAGAGTAAGCCCCCTTCTGTTCACGACGGCATTCAGCTTAGCGCCATACCCGGGCTTGGCTGGACGTCCAGTTTAACAGCCCTATTTTGGCTTGCACCCACAGGGTTTCGCCGTTTCATCCGCCTGCCCGCGCGACCTTCAGCCTTGCGGCATCATCGCCCTTGCGCGGAGCGGTCTCGTTTCTGTGCCAGAGCCAGAGCTCTCGCCCCACATCCTTTGGGATGTCTGTGTGTCCAGTGGTGGGGGGACTTTCCACACCGGCCAAAAGCTGGCCAGCGGCAGCCGCCCTTCCTCTCTCGCGGCGATGCATCATCTCTCTTTTGCCATATAACACCGTCGCTGGTGATCTGCTTGGGCAAACCTTTATCCTTTGACTTTCTTTTTTCTTAGGGATGGCCAGGGATCAGAGAGATTACTATTATCGTCTCGCAAAAGAAGAGGGCTACAGGGCTCGGTCTGCCTTCAAGCTCTTGCAGATAAACGAAAAGTTCCACATCATCAAGAGGGGCGACAGCGTCGTGGACCTTGGGGCTGCGCCTGGCGGATGGTTGCAAGTAGCCCGTAAGCTCTCTGGTGGCAAGATCGTGGGGGTAGACCTGGAGGAGATAGAGCCGATCCCCGATGTGATTGCTTTGCGGGCTGACATAACCCAGGAGAGCACTGTGGACATGATCAAGAACGCACTGGGAGGGAGCGCAGATGTGGTGATCTGCGATGCGGCACCCAATTTAACCGGCGCCTGGGACATGGACCATGCAGTGTCAATAGACCTGGCGCGCTCTGCGCTGCGCGCAGCGTTGAAGCTTCTCAAGCCGCGGGGCAACTTCGTGGTCAAGGTCTTCCAGGGCGACATGTTCACAGATTATCTGAACGAGGTGAAGAAGGAGTTCGCATCGGTCCAGGCCCACTCTCCAGCCGCCTCCAGAAAGGAGAGCGCAGAGACCTACATAGTCGCCAAGAAGCTACTCACAGGGCCTGTGCGAAAGGGAGACATCCTTGATGTTCTGATTGAGTCCACGGGCAGATCTGGTGACGGTGTGGCGATGGTGGGCGGCTTCGCTGTCATTGTGCGCGGGGCGAAGGTTGGCGAGCGGCTGCGCATAAAGATAGACGCAGTAAAGCCCAATTTCGCCTTTGCTACTGTCCTGGGGAGAAAGGATTAATAACCTGCCCAAGAAAAGCAAAAGGATGGGGTGAGTGTATGGAAGACAATGCCGTGATTTTCATCGGAGACAAGCCAGTCATGAACTATGTGCTCGCATTGATGACCCAGTTCAACAAGCCGGTATCTAGCGTCACACTTAAGGCCAGAGGGCGCTCGATCTCACGTGCCGTTGATGCTGCAGAGATCGCTAAAAACAGGTTCATGCCCAACCTCAGGGTTTTGGGGATAACTATAGGCACAGAGGCCGTTCCGAACGATGAAGGCAGAACTGTGAATGTCTCCTCAATGGAGATAATTCTCGCAAGGCAGGAATTATCTTGCGGCCAAACAGGGTCTGATGGGCAGAAAATAATTTAAATGCCGCAGTCAACTCGAACCTTGTGACAGTCTTCAGGGCGTATGATGTTAGAGGTGTCTACGGCACCGATCTTACGGAAGAGCTGGCCAAGAGAGTGGGCGAATCCTTCGGATCTTATGCTGGCGGAGGAAGGGTTTCTCTTGGCAGAGATACACGCATCAGCGGGCCATCTTTGCAGAAGGCTTTTTTAAATGGGGTCCTTTCAACGGGCTGCGAGGTACAAAGCTTTGGCGTCATCCCCATTGCCATTTTGAGCTATATCACATGGGCAGACAGGCTCAAGGCAGCAGCCTACATCTCCGCCTCTCACAACCCTCCAGAGTACAACGGCGTTCGTTTCAGAACAGGCGACGGCTATGGTCTGCTCTACCAGGAGTCGTCCATCATGAGGTTCTACCGTGAAGGCGGCTTTCTCTCTGGAATTGGTCGAGAGATCGCCCGCTCGCCCGATGGGGCC
>JAAZNX010000011.1 GCA_012798025.1 Methanothrix sp.
ATTTCAGAAATTAAGCTTCACTTTGCCATGAAGATGCCATCTGCGAGGATATACGTCGAATATATGGACACAAAGAGAATGGGTGCAGATGAGGCGCGTCTCGCCGATCTCAAGACTTTATATATTAAAAAATATAAAAATAGCACTTTCGATCTTGTGATCTCTTCAGATGCAGATGCTTTCAACTTCCTGCTGGAGAACAGAGACGAAATCTTTCCTGAAACGCCCGTCGTCTTCTGCGGCATCGTGTACTTTGACCCGGACATGCTAAAGGGAACGCGCGACTTCACCGGTGTCGTGGAGGCTTATGATATAGCGGGCACAATCTCTCTCATGCTCTCTCTTCATCCTGGTACAAGGCATATAGCTATTATCAACGACCAGACAGCCACCGGGCAGGCAGCAAGGCGGGTTTTGGATGGTGTTCTTCCCAGCTTTGAGAATGCTGTATCCTTTGAGCATCTGGATAACCTCACAGCAGATGAACTTCGAGAGCGACTTGCAGCTCTCTCCAACGACAGCCTGATCCTGCTTATGACCATGAATCGCGACAGTGCTGGTGGGTTTTTGTCTTACGAGGATACTGCCCAGCTAATTTTAGAATCAAGCCCCGTTCCCTTTTACAGCGTATACGACTTTTATTTGGGATACGGCGTTGTGGGTGGAAAGATGATCAGCGCTCATTCACAGGGCTGCGAGGCTGCAGATCAGGCCATCAGCATCCTAGAAGGCGAAACGCCTGAAAAGGTCCATGTGATTGATGAAATTCCCAATAGCTACATGTTTGACTATTTCAGGATCATTCAATTGGGCATTCCTCTCGAACGCCTGCCTCCAGGAAGCACCATAATCAATCAACCATTTCAAGCTCGTGCCCGTCTCGCTGGTGAGAATCTCAGTGGGCTGAACCTTGCAAAGAAGAATCTAAGTCAATCTGAATTGCAGGGATCCGATCTATCAATGGCTATTCTAGAACATGCAATCCTTACAAGAGCTGAAATGATGAATTCGAACCTCACAGGTGCTTATCTCAAAGGCGCAAATCTCGATCAGGCTAGGATGTGCAAATCTGTTATCACTGGCGCAAATTTCGACGATGCGAGCTTAGAAGGCACCAATCTTGGCCGATCAGACCTTCGAAGAGCAAGCTTTAAAAATGCCAATTTGAATCGTGCATGCCTCCGCGATTCGCTCTTAATTGGCGCAAACCTGACAAATGCGAGCCTTGTTGGCGGGAACATCATCGACGCCAATTTTTCTCATGCGAATCTATCGAACGCCGATTTATCGGAGGCCAGAGTCTCTGGCGCGAACTTCTTCTGCGCAGATTTGCGCCACTCAAAACTGGTCTTCACGAATTTAATCGGTGCCAATCTCAGCAGAGCAGATATTTCACATTCCAATGTATCGACATCTGTTCTCCTTTCATGCGATATCTCCGCAGCAAATCTTTACGGTGCCAACCTTATGGAGTCTTGGATATGCCTGGCGAATCTGGCAGGATCGAATTTGAGCCGCTCAAGGCTGAATCTAGCCCACATAAATGACTCAGATCTCTCTGGCTGCGACTTGAGCGTCTCGGATATGACAGGAGCGATGCTTAACGGGGCCAATCTCACTGGCGCCGATTTGAGCGAAGCAAGGCTGGTTGGAACCGATCTCACTCAGACCATATTGAAAGGTGCAGATCTCATAGAGACGAGTTTATTGGGAGCCAAGCTCAACTGGGCTGATCTGAAGGGATGCCGCCTTGTGAGATCTCAGCTTGCCCGTGCAGAGCTGTTTGGAACCGATCTAAGCGGATCTGATCTGACCGGCTCGGACTTCACCAGGGCGTATCTTCCCAGGGCGAATCTATCTGGCTCTGTTGTCACAAATGCCAAGCTGAATTTTGCAGACCTTACTAATGCCAATTTATCCAGAGCGGACATCAGAAATGCTGAACTTATAAGCAGTTATATGGATGGTGCAGACGTATCCGGAGCTGATCTGAGTGGCACTGTCATGAAGAGGCTTAGCATGGAGAAAACAGTCTTTCGCAAGGCTAAACTCAGATCTGCTGTCATAGAGACGACGACCTATGAAGGAGTGGACTTCAGCGGCGCAGATCTCCGAGATTCAAATCTGCGTTTGACATCTTTGCACAACGTCAACCTCTCTGGCTCAGACATGCGTCGTGCAAATCTGTCCGAAGTGGCATTTATGGATTCGAATTTGCGGGGCGCCAATCTCGAGGGCATCAAGTACGATCTGATAACCCTGTACTTCCTGGCAAATTCGGATCTAGAAGGTGTCCGCATGAGCCCTGGTCTGCAAAAGGATCTAGAAGAGATGAAATCAGTAAAAAATTCCCTGCTCAAATGATGGGTCACGTGCGAACGATCGAATGGAGGCTATCTCGGGGATGAAGAGGCACTGCACGGATTTGCTGTTGGCAGCGATCTGCTTGATAGGGCCATGTTGCGGAGATCATGTCGGTTATCTGGACCTATTGAATCTGAACATGGGTTATGAGGACGTGAGGATGAGTCCACAGGAGCTGGCATTCTTTCTAGCCACTCATGGCTTCGATGCCAGGCCAGATGATGGCTATGTTACAGTCAAGATCGATAATTTAGTTTACAAGATGACGCCCAACAAAGAGAAGCCGGGGTTAGCCGATATAGCAGCCATCAATTAAGGCTGCCATAGTTGCGGGCGTCTGCCTTCGCCATCCATCCCTGCTTGAAGGGGAAAATAATATTTTAGCCGTCTCTTGCGCCAATTCTGATCGATGTTCTGAATAATTAGTACAGCAAAATCAGTCCAAATTGATCCTGTTATTTTGAACGCAATCGTCTATATGATCGCTGAAGGAGACTCGCTATTATGAAAACTGCAATGAAATATCTGGCTGCGTTTGCCTTAACTTTAATGATCTCACTGAATACCGCGTCGGCGGTCGGCGAAGACGTTGCCAATTTGAAGAGACTCATAACGGCCTTTGAAGATGTCAGTATGGATGCTCAAGACCTGGCCTTCTTCCTTGCCACACACAACTTCGATGCCATTCCAGAAGATGGATATGTAAAGCTGAACCTTCTTGGCAAGGTTTACAGGCTTGTTCCCAATGGCAATAGGCCAGGACTATGTGATATCGAATAGAAACATGATATTTGATCATCAGAGCCCAGATATTTTACCCAAATCTTCTCATTACAGCTTCTACGGATCGCGAAGCATCATTTGAATCATAGCTTATGGTCGACGAGCCATCCTGGATGGCTTTATTGTAATCCCTCAGCTCGCTGTCTGCCTGTTTTAACACAATGTAGCGCACAGCTGCCATCACAAGACGACCTTTGAATGCCAGAAAAGGAGGCGTTCTACGAGGTCCAATTTAATAAAAAATCATCGTCTCCTTTCTGCTATCTGGATAAAATTAATATAATGGTATTTGGCATTGTAATAAAACAAATATAGAACGACCTGATCTGTAAAATAGGGACGGAGGGATATCATGGCCGAGACGAGGAATTTTGCTCTTAGAGACAAGAAAGGCAATGAGATTGGTGTTTTCACAGGAAAGCAACCAAGACAGGCGGCCTTAAAAGCAGCCAATAGGGGCCATACGGACATAAGGCTCAGAGAGCGGGGGACGAAGAAGGTGCATATATTCGTCGGTGAGAGGGTTCAAGTGAAGAAGCCCAAAGGTGCGCCCGCCTGGATGCCGGATAAGATCTGGAAGCCAAAGGTAAAGAAGGTACGCGTGGAGAAGCTGGAGGAGCTTTAACATATATTCATACAAGCATTCAAGTCCAAAGATCTCCTTTGGCTTTTTTCTTTTGGTTGCTATCGATTACACCCCTGAGAAGGTTGTTTGATGGATGTACTCTGGCTCACCGAAGAGGATGTGGCCTCGCTCTTGACCATGGACGATTCTATCGCCGCTGTAGAAAAAGCATTTACTGATCATGGGCGCGGCTTGACTCAGATGCCTCCCAAGTCCTATCTTTATTTCTCCCAATACGACGGCGACCTTCGAACGATGCCTGCGTATCTGGAGGGCCTTGAGGCAGCAGGCGTCAAGATCGTAAATGTGCATGCCAGGAATCCAGAGATAGGACTTCCAACGGTCATGGCTCTATTGGTCTTGAATTCTCCGAAGACTGGGGCTCCAGTCTCCATCATAGGTGCGACCTATCTTACCAGTATGCGAACTGGCGCTGCAGGCGCTGTTGCCGCCGAGCATCTCGCTCGGCTGGATTCCAGGGTTGTGGGCCTCATTGGGGCTGGAGTGCAGGCAAGGGCGCAGCTTTTAGGGCTGTCCAAGATCTTCGAGATTGAGCGAGTGAGGGTATACGATCGATCAATTGATAATGCTAAGTCCTTTGTGGAACACGCCAGTAAATTCTTAGATTGTGATTGCCGTTTCACGACAGATGCAAAAGAGGCATGTGATTGCGATATTCTGGTTACTGCGACTCCTGCACGCAGGCCTGTTGTAATGGAATCCTGGGTGAAGGCTGGAACGCACATCAATGCCATAGGAGCTGATGCCCAAGGCAAGCAGGAGCTTCAGTCATCCTTGACCAGTAAGGCCAAGGTCGTAGTGGACGACATCGTCCAGGCGGCTCACTCTGGCGAGGTAAATGTGCCAATCTCAGAGGGGGCACTCAAGCCAGAGGATATATTTGCCCAGATCGGAGAGATAATAGTGGGGAGAAAGCCAGGCAGGACCAACGAAGATGAGATCACTATCTTCGACTCCACAGGCCTTGGCATCCAGGATGTAGCAGTCGGATCTGTAGTTTACGAGAAGGCTTTGAAGTCTGGCATGGGAGTTTGGCTAAAGCTTGCATGAGCTTTTGAATTCTCGATTTGCTACTCTTTTCAGCTCAGCCTTGCCTTCTTTTGCAAGTTCAAAGCCCATCTTCTTCAGCATAAGTGGAGCATCTCCCCTTCCATGAAGGACTACCTCGGCAAGATCGCCGGGTTCGTCGATGTCGCAGCCAGCGCGAAAAGACTCAAAGATATTCAGGCGCAGGCCAAGCCGTTTTGCCTGGGCGCAGTGTTTTGGAAAGCTCAAGCCACGGTAGCAGGTCCTGAATCGTGGGCTGCGCGTCAAAACCATATTGGTTCCACCGCCCCGTCCCGGACACAATACCACATCACCATCGCAATCCAAAATGCCCTCAACCACGTCCCTCGTCAAGAGCGCAAGATCTGCCATGACGATCAAGATATCGGATGGCCAGCCATGTTTCGCGTGGCTATCTATGAATGCGTTGATGGCCTCGTTAAGCTCCAGGTTCGACTGCGAAATGGCCACATCCACGCCGAGCTCTTCCTTCTTCAGCCCGGGCTTGGAGAGAACAGTGACTTCGCCGTAGCTCGATACCACAGCTAAAACGTCTCTTAGCATGGTAAAGGCCAGGAGCCTGCGCTCCTCCGGCGTCAGCACGGGAGCCAGCCTGCTCTTGGCGTCGCTTTGCTTGAAAGGCACGATGATGTGAACCGGTCGCTGCACGCCCGGTGCATCGTCGGCACGCAATAAAACCTTAACTCATCAGATGCGGCCTAATAACATCTTTGTCTTTTGGCATGAAGACATTGCCCCCACTTCGAGGGTACTGCAATCCTCGAAAGACCACCGCAGGCGTGCCGTCTCCAGCCTCTCCCATGAGCATGTTCGCGGCCGAGGCGATCTCGTCCACTATCGCTTCCAGAGTTATCTCCAGGGCCTTGCCGTGCATATCGCGCTTCCCTCGCCAATCGCGCAAAGCGCCGATCCCTGCCCAGCCCACAGCCACGCCAGATACGCCACAGCGAAAGGGCCTGCCGCAGGTATCGGTTATGATGACCGCGCAATCCCTGTCAAGCCTTGAGCGTATTGCCTTTGCGCTCGCGCTGGGATCTTTGGGCAGCAGCAATATCCGCCCTTCTCCCACATTGGACTGATCTATTCCAGCGTTAACGCCGATGTGGCCAAACGATGTCGCCACCAGTAGAAATGGCCTCTCGAGAAGGACCTCTGCAGCCTCATCTAAAACGGCCTGAACAAACCTGGGGTCTTTCCCAATATCTTTTGCGATCTTTTGCGCTCTGGCTCCGGGACGGTAGCCATCCAGATCTCGAACGCGGCCTTCGGACTTGGCAACAATAGTGCTGGCCAAACAGAGCACATCACCATCATGAAGATTGAAAAGAGACTGGACTAGATAGGCTAGATCATCTCCTTTTTTTATGGCAGGCAGGCCTTTGATGATATAACCCTGCAATGAGGCTGACATTTTGGGCAGTTATGTATATTCGAAATTACTGAAACCTCTCATCATGTGGCATCTTGCTGAGGCGGTAAAGCCTCGCCTGGACCAGAAGATCGAGCAGATAGGAATAGTTCTCAGCGACTAGTGCCACCAACTCATCGCTGATCTCTATCCAGGGAAGACCACCATAGCCCTTGGCGAAATCCATCCAGAATGATGACGGAGAGAACTCAAGCTGATACTTATGGTTCTCTGTAAAGGTCAGAGTGATCTTCTCCATTTAAGATGCCTTGCCCTTCCTCTCCACGACCTCGGCAAAAGCCAGAGTGCCGCTGATCTTCTTTATCTTGGCCTTGACGATCTCACCCTTCACGGCGCTTGGCACGAAGATGAGATACTTGTCCACCTTAGCGATCCCGTCGCCCTTATTGCCCACCGACTCGATGCGCAGCTCATATGTCTCCCCCTCTTCGATGACATCTTTTTGCACATTGGCTGTGGTTTTTCTTTTGCGCACGGGCCTGTGAGCGCCACATGCATCGCACTTGAGCGTAAGCACGCGATCGCTCTTTATTAGGTGTGTATCTGGCAGCCTGCACTCTGTGCAGACCACATACTCCTCAAAGTAGGACTCAATCTGACGAGCAATGGCGGCCTCGCTGAACTTTCCCTGAAAGATTCCGCGTTGCCCTTCGATCTTACCAGCAGTTCCAAGCTCCTGAAGTAGATACTTCATGAGATGTTCTGGGTCTCGATTCAAAGTGTCAGCTATTGCCCCAAAGTTCTCCAGGACTGTGGTCTTGCCCTCGTAAAAGACCTTGGCAGAAGGAATGATAAACCTCTCTTTGGACTCCCGAGTGGTCGGCATCCTCTTCATGGCCCTATCCAGGCCCACTAAGTAATCATCCATCCAAACTACCTGATCAGCTCTTGACCTGACTCCACGATTATCTGAATAGGAGACGGCAGCTTATGCCCTGCCCTTGTCAATGCCACCTTGGCATCGTTGAGATACTGAGGAGGGACCCCCAAGGTGAAGAGCTTCTGTCCAGCATCCAGCTGTGCAGCAGTTCCCACGGCCTTGCCGAAGGCGCGTCTCATTCCACTGGAGACACGGTCCGCACCAGCGCCCGTAGCCTGCTTATTCTCGCGTATGACGTGGTGAGGGTATACTCTGAGCTTGAGGCGGAAGTTGGTCCTGCCCACCTGCTTCAGGAGAAAACGATTGGCTGCAACCCTGGCAGCCTCCAGTGCAGTATGCCTGATCTGACAGGGCTCTCGTATCACTAAAGTAAGCTCGAGGGGAAAATCCTCCTGCAAATTTCCCATGTCGTAGTGAACTACCTTGCTTCCTGGTACGCCGCCCATATACCTTCTGCGCGTGTAGGGCCGCTCATGTCTTCTGTACATGCTTCCTGGCTTACGTGTCAAAACTATATTCCTCCGATAATCCTGAGATTGGTGCTCTATTCACCTTGTTTATAAGGTTTGGCCTTTTTCCGAGAACTCAGACGCACATGGGTGTAGAGAAGGACAGCTCTCCGGCAAGGGGCCTTCTCATGAGCGATCGTACCTCATTTGGCCTGTTCGCCAAGACCCACATGAGCTTGACCAAGGCGACCTCTGGGAGCATATCCTCGCCTTCTATTGCTCCGGCATCAAGCATGTAACGTCCTGTATCATAAACCAGGTCGCCTATCCTTCCTCGCAGGCACTGCGAGGTTACGACGACAGGAATGTTCTCCTCTGTGGCCCTTCTGATGCCATCGATCCAATCTGAGGCCACATGGCCCAGGCCAGTGCCCTCTAGTACAAGTCCCTTGTAGCCTTTGTCGATGTAGTAGTTCAAGATCTCCGGCGAGGCCCCCGGCGTGTACTTGACGAGAGCACACTGGGGCTCCAGCCGGTCCATGAGGACCAGCTCAGACTCGCTGCGATGATGATAGGGCAGGAATGTCTGGATCTCGCGGGAAAGGTAATCCACGCGCCCCAGAGGCGGCTGGTTAATGCTCTGGAAGGCGTCTCTTCGAGATGTATGCATCTTGCGCACCCTTGTGCCGCGATGAATCAAACAGTAGTCGTCGCTGGTCGTGCCGTGCATCACCACACAGACCTCGGCAATGTCGCTGATGGCAACAGTCGCAGCGCAGATGGCATTCATGGCTGCATCGCTGCTTGGCCGATCTGAGCTCCTCTGTGAGCCCACGATGACCACTGGCACGGGCGTCTTCAACATGAAGGAGAGGGCAGCACCGGTGTACATCAGGGTATCCGTGCCATGGGTTATGATGATCCCTTCTGCACCCGAACGTATCTCCTCGGCCACCGCGCGCGCGAGCGCCATCCAGTAGTCTGCGCGCATGTTCTCGCTCAATATCTGATAGATCACTCTGGCATTGTAGTTGGCAATCTCCTCCAGTTCGGGGATGGCGGCGATGATCTCGCCTGCCGAGAACTGGCTGGTGACGGCTCCAGTCCTGTAGTCGACCTTGCTGGCGATTGTCCCGCCAGTGGATAGAATGGACACCTGAGGAAGTCCCGCCTTTCGTCGAAGCTGCTTGTCCCGATCCAAAGGCTTCAGCTCCCGCCCCTTCTCAACGAGCGTAAGCTTGGATTTGGGAAGGTACAGTCCGATGTTGTAGCCGTTGTCCAGCTTTATCACCACATGATCCTTGCGCCTGGACGGCATGAGCACTCCCTCGTAGGATGCGCCGTTCCTCTCAATGCAGACTCTGTCCCCCAGATCCATTTTTGTCTCACCAGATGATCGTTTAACTTGGATGCCTTTTTGCTGGACCCCTAAAAAACGTTGCCCTCGAATCAAAGCAGATTAATAGATCATGAAAGCTGGATAGATCACTTTGGCCCAAGAGTCTAGAGACTGTATTTAGGTGAATGTGATGATCTATTTTGTAACCAGCAACATGGGAAAGTTTTTGGAGGCAAATGCCATCTTCGGCGACCTGATCCAGAAGGATATCGGCTACACAGAGATTCAGGCAGACACACTGGAAGAAGTTGCAGCATTCGGGATGAAAGAGGTAGCTGCAAGGCTACAAGGGCCAGTGATGCTCGAAGATGCAGGCCTCTTCATCGAGGCCCTATCAGGATTTCCTGGGGTCTACTCTGCATATGTGCAAAAAACCATCGGTAACCGCGGAATCCTGCGGCTGATGGAGGGCGTGGAGGACCGAAGGGCTTATTTCCGCTCCGTGGTCGCCTACATCGAGCCGGGAATGGAGCTCCAAATGTTTTGTGGCGAAGTTCACGGTAAAATAGGCACTGAGGCGCGAGGCATGAAGGGATTTGGCTACGATCCCATCTTTTATATAAACGAGATCAGCCTGGGAGAGATGGATCTTTTGGAGAAGAACGAGATATCCCATCGCGCAAGATCCATGAAGGCGTTAAAGCGATGGTTGGACGAGCGTTGCAATTAACGCCGTCTCTCCAGGGCACATCGTGGCAGCATTCGCTCATCGATTACCCTGATGTATTGCGCCTGCAATGAAGAGATGTAGACCTTACGATCTCCTACTACTACCACCCGATCTGTTGCTTTAGGCGGGCTGATTTTTATTGAGAAGATCAGAGGGCCTTCGCAGGTGGTGGCCACCCGCAGGTCAGTTGATCTATCTCGAATGTACTTTTGCATCTCGGGCGTGATCTCGATGGAAAGGGAATTGTCTGACATCATCTGGAAGATGTACATCTTGATAGAAATAGATTATATATCCCAAATCTGCCAGAGCATCAGTTGTGAGACGCAGAAAGGACAATCACAAGGCCAGAGATCTTGCAGTGCAGCGCATGGAGCGGCTCTTCTCTTTAGCGGCCAAGGAATATGAGGCCCACCCGGAGAGGAGCAACAGATATGTGCAGATAGCTCGTCAGATCAGCGCCCGTACCAGGGTCCGGATGCCCCGTCAACTGAAGGCCCTCGTTTGCAGGAACTGTGGATGCTATCTATCAGCATCAAGCAGAAGAGTTCGGCTTCGCGAAGGTATCTTGATCACCACCTGCCTGTGCTGCAAAGAGCAGATGAGGCGCCCTTATAGATCTTGCTAACATCTCTTGATGAAAGATCGCTATGGATGACAGCAAAGGTCTGGAGACCCTTCTTTGCACGCACAAAGATCACCGCGTCCGCCTCTCTGCAGCACGCTCGCTTGGCAAGGCAGGCAGAGGATGCTCGTCCAGGGCTTTGATCAAGGCTCTGGACGATCCCATTGCATCGGTGCGGCACGCAGCCATCTTGGCTCTTGGAAGAACGGGAGGTGATGAGGCCCTTGAAGCACTGAGAAAGCTTCTGAACAGTCGTAGCTGTTACACTCGAGGGCTTGCAGCCAGAGCCTGGCTTGAAATATCGGGCCTGCCCTCCTCCAAGGTGGAGAACCTCGATCTTTTGATGGAGCTGCTCTGTTCTGGGGACGAACAAGTCAGTAAGGCAATTCTGGACATAGGCGAGATTGCCATTGACTTTTTGATAAAAAAGCTGAAAGACGATTCGTTTCCCACTCGTCAGCAAGCAGCTCAGACGCTTGCGTTGCGCTTTCGATATTTACTGGACCGCTGCCCGCCGGGAGAGGATCCACTGAGAACGAGTGAGGTATCGGCTCAGGGCATAGCGAGCCTTTATAGCTTCAGAATAATTCGCAAGGGAGGCATCGTAGATAAGGTGGAGAACTCGGGGTTCGACGCCATCTCCAAGATTCTCTGCAAAATGAAGGGGGCTGCCCAATTGCCCTTGCCTCGACACAATCCTCCAGTTGCAGCTCTGTTTGCGGATCTTGGGGATGATGCAGCAAGTGAGGATGCCATAAAGTCCTATGACCTGGATGAACTTCTTTCAAAATATGGCGCAAAATTATGGAGAAGGATGGGAAGGACTTTGGTTGCGTCCTTTGGCAATGGCTGTGTTGCGATCAAACTCTGCCGCGAAACAGGAGATAAAAAAAATCTCTTGGTCGAGGCAAGAATGCAAAAATTTCTGAGGGGATATGGCATATCAAGCCATCTTCCAGTGCCCCAGGGTGGGCTCATCAAGATCTACGGCCTTCCTCCTGCCCTTCGATCAGCACTCGGGATATCTGAGCTCGAACCCCATGGAATCTGCTACACTGCAAAGCGAGATTACTTCGTCTATCTTGGCGACCCCCAGCTATCCACTGAGGAGCTTCGCAAAGGCATGATCTCTTGCGCCCATGATCTTGCCCATCTCGCAAGAAACGGCTTTATTCACACCTCCCTAATCCCACTTAGCCACCGCAAAGGGCATGATAGGAGCCACGACGTGTATTGCTGGAGTAGGAAGCTTGCAGGAAGATTGGAAGATTGGCAGGATTCCTGCAGGTATCCTAACCTCAGGCTCTCAGGAATCGCTGACTTCGAACACATCAAGGTATATGAAAAGATATCCTCCCAGGAGCTTTTTGAGCACGCAGGCCAGCATCTCCTGAGCATGAGCCTCGTTTTGGGAAGCTACTTTCGCAGCAGAGGATCCTTCGATAGAAACGCATTGAGCAGCCTTCTAAAGGGCAGCTTTAATGAATACTATTGTGCTTTTACATCTCAAAAGACTAGCACCTTGGATTGCTGCATCGCCTGGGAGGATCTTGCCGATAGGATGGCTGAGGAGATGGGGGGTAAGTGGAATGCGCATCGCAATATGGACGGGCGTGATGAGAACCATCTGGGCAGACTCAATGGACCTTTTCCCCTACCAGAACTGATCAGAGCCATTCACCTGACGTCTCTTTTCTCGGTCTTGGAGCTGCAGGCCGAAATTTGGCCTGATCGGTAGTTGAGGTCGGTTACGATGTCCCCAGCTGGTCATAGCCTATATACTCCATTATAGAGCCTTTCTTGTTGCCGACCAGCTCCTGCTCGCTGTCGAGGATCTCTTTTATCAAAGCCACGACTGATGCCTCTCCATCCCAGTTCCTGATCAGTATATCTTCGGAGCCTGTGGCCTTCATCACCTGGTCTGCCACGAAGGCGCACAGATATATGTCATCCACATAACCTGTCGGACCGAACTTGTCCTCGGGAATTACGTCTCCTGGTAGTATGAAGTAAGCTATGGCCGCAATGATAAGCGGTGACATTGAACTCGGAAGGCCACTGTCGTCCAGAAGCTTGGTCATCATCCTGTAAAGCGCAGGGGCCTGACGAATAAGCTGGGCGAATTCACCATGATAGTCGGCTATGTCCTTTTCGAGCAAAGCATCAAATCTCTTCAAATCCAAAAACCTCCTCCTTCCTCCGCCCGAGAATACCCCGAGGGGGGGCGATTTGCAATGTTATTTGACCAGGGAATTAATTAACTTTTGTGCCCAAAAAGAACTTTAATCATTTAACAGCCTTCCGTGCTTATCGATTTTTCCCTCAGTGATTCTGGTTGAGCTTATCCGAACATGATCCTCTGCCAACCGATATTCTATTACAGAGATCTCGAGAGGCTTCATATTTCGCTTCTCTCTGAGGCGATTTATCTTTCTGGCCATTGGCAGGGTCTCGGGAGAGACGACAATATAATCGAAATCCTCATAAATCGACGAACCACACTGATCGTCGATCTTTATTATTTTAGCATCTTCGATGCCAAAGCACCTTCGCACGACCTCCCTTAGATCTCTCTCCCGTACGTTAAAATTTCGAACCTGCCTGGTCCTGCTCCGCCTGGCCATCTCGTCGGAGGTGAGACCTATGACCACATCTCCGTCTTTTCCCAGCTCATAGGCCCGCCTAAGCAAGGAGATGTGTCCATCGTGGATGGGATCAAAGGTGCCTCCTACTGCAACTCTGGCCATACAGGGCCGCAAATGAAGGAGCCGTATAAGTACTTGGCGGCTTAGATTCGTCCCTTGTTGAAGCGTTCTAAAATTTTGGAGACGATTCGGCGCGAGCTGCACAGCTCGCAGAGATCTCGATCTTCAATCCTCACAATGCGGGGATGCAGGTCGCGTCTCGAAAGCTCGGCCTCAAGAGACGATGGATCGAAGTGCTGGTCGAAGCCCAGGGTAATTATATCCGGCCTGAGGTGCTCGATGGTCCGAAATATGTCCTTCTCTTCCCCTAAGACTGCCCAGTCCACTGCTTTCAGAGACTCGATCATCCTCAGCCTCTGCTCCTCAGGCACGAATGGCTTTGGCTTGTGCCGCACATTTACATCCCTGGCAACGATTACCACCAGCTCGTCTCCCAGTTCTTTTGAACGCTCCAGGTATAGTACATGGCCAGGATGAAGCAGATCAAAGGTGCCAGTTGCTACTACCCGCGTCAAACCTAAATCCTCGTTGATCGTTAATTTGCGTCATCGAACATGTCATCCTTGAAATCGACATCCAAGATGGGCAGCTCACGTCGCATCCCTTCCGCATCATAGCAAGCCCAGCTGGACTCGTCGAAGGGTGGGCAAACAATGAGGTTGTAGTCTCCGCTGCGCGAGAAGAATTGAATGTCAGGCTGGGAAGGCCTCAGGTCCGCTGATGGGTGGCTGTGAACGGAGCCTACGATCTGCATGTTTGGCAGCATGTAGAGCCGGATCAAGGCGCTCATGCGGGAGGACTCAGTGCCTGGAAGGATTAAAACCTCGGTGATGATCTCCTTGTCCGCCTGCAAGAGTCCTGCAAACTCCATCGGCAAGGATGACCTGGAGGCTTCCATAATGAACTGCAGCGTATCCCTGGCAATTCCGCGCACCTTTCTCTTCCTCATATGCCCCCCACGGCTCGAAGGTGAATACAATCTCCGGCCAGCACGCGCTTGATTTTATCCTCTGCCCTGATCAAGAGGGCTCCGTCCTCGGCAAGGTCAACTGCCTCTCCCAGAAGATCGCCTGAAGCAGAGGTTATGCGAACCTGCTTTCCCAATGTGGCCGATCGCCTGCGCCACTCTTCATATAGATCTTTGCTGTGCATCCTTTGATATGTTTCTTCTATCTCCCAAAGAAGCTTCTGAATTAGCTCTATCCGCGAAACCTCCAGACCGAGTTCCTGTCGAAGCGATGTGCACCTCCACTCAACGGGAAAGCCTGATACATCAACATTTGCATTGATGCCGAGTCCTACCACTGCCCAGCCTATACGGTCTACTTCGGCGCTGATCTCCATAAGGATGCCGCAGATCTTCCGCCCTTCGATCAAGAGATCATTGGGCCACTTTATGCCGACATCGAGGCCATAAAGAGCGCTAAAGGACCTTGAAACTGCAACGCTCACAGCCATATTAATGCGATACGCCCTGTCCAGAGATATCTCAGGCTTGAGGACCAGGCTCATCCAAATCCCACCAGGGGGCGAAGCCCAGGGCCTTGAGAGTCTTCCCCGCCCGCGCGTCTGAGTCTCAGCAAGGATTACTGTCCCATTCTGGCATTCCCGGGCGATAGATCTGGCAACGTCGTTGGTCGAGCATACTTCGTTAAAGCAGCGCAGATCCAAACCGAGCCACTTTGTTCTTAGGCCTTCGCAGATCATGTCCGCATCAAGAGGGTCATGCATTCTTTTCAGGCGGTATCCCTTTCTGGTAGATGATTCAATCTCATATCCCTTCTTACGAAGGCCCTGAATCTGCTTCCAGACAGCTGCCCGGGAGATACCCTGGCGAGACGCCAAATCCTCCCCCGAAACCCATTTGCCGGAGCTCAAAAAGTTTAAAATCTCTTGAGAGGACACCTTCTTAACTCTTCTCCCCTGCTTTTTGTTGGCTAAGGTAGGACCCAACGGCTGCGGAGATGGCCGCGATCTGTCTGGAGTCCGCTCCAAGGGCCGAGGCTAAGGATGCACCTTTTTTATAATCCTCAGCCGCGATGCTCTTGACAGATTCAACGATATTCTCTTCTTTTATGAAGTGAGTATTGATGTCGCCGCTCCTGAACCTTGGGTTTCTGAGCACTGCTTTATGGAATACGATATTGGTCTTAACGCCCACGATGATGTACTCGTAGAGGGCACGCTCCATTCTGGCAATGGCCTCATTGCGGTCTTTGCCAAGGGCCACAAGCTTTGAGATCAGTGAGTCGTAATAGGGCGGGATGACATAGCCGGTGTAAACTCCGCTGTCTACCCTTATCCCAGGACCGCCCGGGCTTCTGTATCTCTTTATCTTGCCGGGAGACGGAGAAAAGTCGTTCAGTGGATCTTCTGCGTTGATCCTGCACTCGATGGCCCAGCCGCGAATTCTCATATCGCTCTGGTCGTATCCCAGAGGATAGCCTGCAGCGATCCTGATCTGTTCCTTGGCAAGGTCCACGCCGGTCACCATCTCGGTGATGGGATGCTCCACCTGCAGGCGTGTGTTCATCTCCAAGAAGTAGAAGTCGCCGCGCGAATACATGAATTCCACAGTTCCGGCACTTACGTAGCCGATAGCCTTTGCAGCTTTGACGGCAATGGAGCCCATCCTCTCCCGCAGCTCCTCAGTCATGACAGGTGACGGAGACTCCTCGATGAGCTTCTGGTGGCGGCGCTGGATGGAGCACTCTCGATCTGATACGTAGACTGTCTTGCCCTTCTTGTCAGCCAGGATCTGGAACTCGATGTGTCTGGGCTCAGTCAGGTATTTTTCAATGTAGATGGTATCGTCCCCGAACGCATTGCGGGCCACGGACTGGGAAGAGGCCAGAGCAGGCTGCAGCTCCTCGCGGCTATGCACGATCTTCATGCCTATCCCGCCGCCTCCAGCAGCAGGCTTGAGGATTATTGGGTAGCCGATATTTTCCGCGATCTCGGAAGCATCTTCGGGATCCGTGATGCCCTCCTCAATGCCTGGGACGATAGGAACGCCCGCCGCCAACATGGTCTGGCGGGCTGTGATCTTGGAGCCCATGGCATCAATTGCGTGAGAAGGCGGCCCGATGAAGACGATCCCATTCTCCTCGCAGGCTGATGCAAAGTTAGTGTTCTCTGAGAGGAAGCCATAACCTGGGTGGACGGCTTGGGCGCCTGTCTCACGGGCGGCATTGATGATGTTGTCGATCTTCAGATAGCTCTGCGATGAGGGAGACGGCCCAATAAAAACGGCTTCGTCTGCGTATTTGGCAAAAAGGGCGTTCTTGTCCGCTTCGGAGTAGACTGCCACGGTAGAGATGCCAAGCTCCCTGCAGGCACGCATCACCCTGATGGCGATCTCTCCCCTGTTTGCGATCAGGATCTTTTTGAACATCCCTATGGGAGATGCGCTACCAGAGTAAAAAGCTTTGGAGAAGCCAGTAGTTGTCGTAGTCACTGAATGATAATATTTTTGAGGTGAAACATATATACCTGAAGCGAGCCATTATCCTAGAACCGAAGATACTGGATTGAATTTAGAAGGGGGATGAGCGCAGATGGTGCAGATCAACATAGCAGTTTTGATGGGGGTGCTCATAATCTTAACGGGCATCGGCCTGATTGGGGTGCAGGTGATGGAGAGTGGAGGTGCCGAGATCCAGGAAAACCACAGCTTCAAGCTGATCGGGGCTGAGGCGGGAGCAACCAAATTTCAGGTGGAAACGACCTTTCCTGGCGTGCCAATGATTGCCATGGGGATGGTGCTGCTCATCATCGGTGCGATACTTTCTCGTGGATTGTAGAGTTGCAAGATATATCACTGCAAGCAGGCCAAGGCATATAATCTTTGAGCAAAGAATGAGCTTTTCATGAAGCCCAGGGAGCTATCCATAGAGGAGTGCACACAATTGTTGTCCAGTGGCCGGTACGGCAGGCTAGCCTTGTCTATGTATGATTCGCCTTATGTCATTCCCATGTCCTACGTTTTTTCTCAAGGCAAGATCTACCTCCATTCGCGTGACCGTGGAAAGAAGTTCGAGTTCGTCAGCAAGAACCCGCGAATTTGCTTCGAGGTGGACCGGGTGGAGAAAGACTGCTGGTCATCGGTGCTTGTCTTTGGCAAAGCTAGCCTTTCATCAGATCTGGAAGCCAAAAAGAGGATGTTCGATGCATTCACTGGAAAAGGCATGCAGGGTCACGGAGGCAAGCAGTTCCGACGCGAAGATCTGGAAAAGATGCCCTTGACCATTTGGGAGATCGAGATCGAGGAGATTTCGGGAAGAGAAGGATTGTGGTAAATGGCATCTGCTGTTAAGTGGACTGAGAGGTACCGTCCCACATCCCTCAAGGAGATCCTTGGCAACGGCAAGGCAGTCGATGAGTTGCTCGCCTGGGCAAATTCCTGGGAGAGAGGCGCCCCCATCGCTGGAGCTGTAATCCTCTATGGCCCGGCGGGAACTGGCAAGACCTCTGCGGCACTGGCGCTGGCGCGCCAATTTGGCTGGGACTGGATTGAGATGAACGCCTCTGATGCGCGCACTGCCGGAGCGATCCAGAAGATCGCAGGCCCTGCATCACAGAGCCGGACATTCTCTGGGCAGCGTCGCCTTGTCATCCTGGATGAGGCCGATAACTTGCATGGCACTGCAGACCGCGGCGGAGCTGCAGCTATGCTGAAGCTTGTTCGTGATACCTCACAGCCCGTGCTACTGATCGCAAACGAGTACTATGAAATTGAGAAGCCTCTGAGGGATGCTGCCAAAGGCATCCAGTTTCGGTCAGTCCGATCAACCACGATCGCCCAGGCTCTGAGGGAGATTTGCAAGGCCGAGGGTATAGCCTGCGATCCAGACGCTCTGATGCTCATAGCCGAACGGGCAGGCGGCGACATGCGCTCAGCGGTAAACGATCTGCAAGCTGCAGCCGAAGGCTCAAGGGAGCTGAAGCTCGAGGACGTCGCCACCGCAGAGCGAGATGTGAAGTCGTCGATCTTCAAAGTTCTGGAGATCATCTTCAAAGGCACCAGTGCTCGCGAGGCTCTGCAGGCATCCTATGATCTGGACGAAAGCCCTGAGGATCTGATCAACTGGGTGGACGAGAACCTGCCGTTGGCATACCAGGGGGAGGATCTCTGGCATGGCTACGAGAGCCTGGCGCGAGCAGACATCTTCCTCGGGCGCGTCGGGAGAAGGCAA
>JAAZNX010000081.1 GCA_012798025.1 Methanothrix sp.
AAGACCGGCGGCGACATCAACATGGATACCGTCAAGTCCGAGCTGGGCCTGACAGAGGGCCAGTTCATGCAGGTCGTCGAGGCTCTGCAAGCTGACGGCGTCCTCGAGTGAATTGATCTTAAAGAGGAGAGATGAGTCAATGCAGCTAAAACTTAAACCCAAGGCACCCGCAGCAGCGGCCCCAGCGGCCGCTCCGGCAGGCGCGGCACCCGCAGCAGCACCAGCAATGTCCATGTCCGGCAGCGCCGGCGGCATAAAGCTCGTGCTGAAGGATGCGAAGATCAGCATCGACAAGGTGGTACTCGCAAAGTAGAGTCCGCCTTTCATCTCCTTTTTGGGAGACGCGGACGATTCTATGCGAGAACTACTGTAATTAAAAAGTGAGGGAGATATTATGCAGCTTAAGCTCAAGAAGAAAGAAGAGGCTCCTGCAGCAGCCCCTGCGGCTGTCGCGGCAGCGCCTGCGGGAGCGGCTCCGGCTTTTGCCATGCCTGCAGCATCATCGGGCAGCATCACTATTGAGCTTCGTGGCGCAACCGTGCACGTAGCCGAAGTGGTTATCAAGCCAACGAAAAAGTAAGGAAGGCTAAACCTTGGGGAAGATAATTGCGATAACCGGCAAAGGCGGCACAGGCAAGACGGCTGTGGCCGCGATGCTCATCAGATATCTTGTAAAGGATTCAGGAAAGAAATACCGGGTGCTTGTTATTGATGCCGACGCTGATGCCAACCTGGCAGATGCGCTGGGCGTGAAGGCCGAAAAGACCATCGGCGATATGAGGGAGTTCATGCAGCAGTCTCGGTATACAACTCCACCCGAAACCGACAAACAGGTGCTCTTCGAGTCCAAGCTGTTTGAGATCCTTTTGGAAGAGGATGGCTATGATCTTCTGGTCATGGGCAAGCCAGAAGGTTCAGGTTGCTACTGTTTTGTAAATAATCTTCTGCGCGCCGTTATGGACAAAACCGTCGCTAACTACGATCTGGTCATCATAGATACGCCCGCGGGTCTGGAGCACTTCAGCAGGAAGACCATTCCGGACCTAGATGACCTCATCGTGGTCACAGACGAGTCCAGGAGAGGGCTTACGACAGGTGAGCGCATACGCGATCTGGCCAGGGAGATTGAGCTGAAGTACAAGGATCTGTATGTAGTTGTCAACAAGGTCACACCGGACCGAAGGGATGCGGTTCTGGAGAACGCCAAAAGCCTGGGCCTCAAGGTTATCGGCACAATTCCCTATGATGAATGTCTAGCCAAATTCGATTTAGTGGGAGATCCATTGATGGGCCTACCTGACGATTCACCTGCCATCCTTGAGATGAGGCAGGTCGTCAGGGAACTTGGCCTATGAGGGTGATTTGAATGGCAGGAAAGATCACATTGTCTGACCTGAACAAGACGTTATCTGAGATGAATGTTCAGTCCCTCGAGGGTATCAAGATCGAGGGCGATATAGAGATTGAATTGGACGCAGGTGCAGGCGGCGTTGGGCCTCTATTTGCCTATTACTTTGGGCAAGAGGCAGCCAAGATCGCCATGCAGCTCATGAACTTTGCCAAGGCCGTAGGCTACCCAGTAGAGACCCTAATGCAGCCTGTTGCAGTCGCTTCGGCCATAGCTCCAGCACCAAAAGAGCTGACAGCCGCTGCTGCAGAGGTTCCAGCATTTAAGGTGGCATCGGCCCTTGCCAGCGCCAAGTTCTCAGTAGGAACCGACAAGACCTGGAAGACACCCATTCAGGAGGTAACTTTAGGCGCCACCAAAGCAGATGGCGGAAGCCGCGGCCACGTAGTCAAGTTGGGCGGCGAGAGGGCAATGCCCTTCTTCCCGGACGCTGCAATGCCCCACGCGCCCAAGATCACCATGGATGTCTTCGACATGCCCATCGGCATGGCCAAAGCAGTCAAGATGCACTATGAGGATGTAATCAACTCTCCTGGCGAGTGGGCAAAGAAGGCAGTCAAGAAGTTCGGCGCAGACATGGTCACAGTTCATCTTATCAGCACAGATCCTCTCCTGAAGGACACTCCAGCCCAGGAAGCAGTCAAGACGGTAGAAGAGGTCTTGCAGGCCGTGGATGTTCCAATCTGCATCGGCGGATCTGGCAATCCAAATAAAGATCCGATTGTGCTCTCCAAAGCCGCAGAAGTGGCCCAGGGCGAGCGCTGTCTTATCGCCTCCGCAAACCTGAACATGGATTGGGAGAAGATAGGCAAGGCCTGCGTAGACAACGGTCACGTATGCCTGGCCTGGACACAGCTAGAGATCAACTCTCAAAAGGAGCTGAACAGGAAGCTCATGAAGGTCGCAGGCGTTCCGCGCGAATCGATCGTCATGGACCCGACGACTGCTGCGCTTGCATACGGCCTGGACTTCGCCTACTCCAACATGGAGAGGATCAGGCTTGGCGCCCTGAAGGGCGACGAAGAGCTCACGTTCCCGATGTCCTCCGGAACCACAAACGCCTGGGGCGTCAGAGAGGCCTGGATGGTTCGCTCTCCAAACAAAGACGACTCAGACTGGGGAGACAGGATGCTCCGCGGCCCGATCTGGGAGATTCTGACAGGATACTCTCTGGCCATGGCAGGCGTTGACATCTTCATGATGATGCACCCACTGGCTGTTGCCTATGTGCATGAGATCACTCAGTCCCTGATGGGAAGAATCGAGGCCAAGTCACCAGACACCAGCGCTTGGCTCAAGATGGGGGTGTGAGATACATGAAGGAAACCAGCCCGCTAAACCTTTACAAGCAGCTTCCACAGACCAACTGCAAGAAGTGCGGAGAGGAGACCTGCATGGCCTTTGCAGCAGGCCTGATTGCCAGGACCAGGAAGGTAGAGGATTGCACACCGCTCATAGAAGAGAAGAAGTACGCCAAGAAGCTCGATACCCTCAAGACCATCGTCGCCCCTGAGCTGAAGATGATTTATGTAGGCGTGGGAGACAAGCAGGTTAAGATCGGGGGCGAGGACGTCATGTTCCGCCACCAGATGACCTTCTTCAACAAGCCGCCATTTGCCTATGATGTCACCGATGCGATGGAAGAGGCAAAGCTCGTTGAGCGCGTCAAGAAGATCACCAACTGGAAGAAGTTCTACATCGGCAAATGGGAACGTGTGGAGATGATCGCCGTGCGTTCCGTGACTGACGACCCGACAAAGTTCGCCGCATGCGTCAAGAAGGTCATGGAGAACTCCGATTTCCCGCTCATTCTCTGCTCCTTCAATCCCAAGGTGCTTAAGGCAGGTCTTGATGTGGCAGGCAAGGCTAAGCCTTTGATCTACGCAGCCAACAAGGACAACTGGAAGGAGGTCGCACAGCTCGCCTTTGACTTCAAAGTGCCAGTCGTCTTGAGCGTGCCATTCGACCTGGATGGCCTGAAGTCCATGGCAGTCACCTTTGCCAGCATGGGCCTGACAGACCTCGTACTGGACCCGGGCACTGCTCCAAACGGAAAGATGCTGCAGCAGACCCTGCAAAACTTCATCAATTTGCGCCGGGCTGCTGTGGAAGAGGCTCAGAGGGATATCGCATATCCAGTCATGGCTCTGCCGATCAATGCATGGCTTACCACAGATGATCCAGTCCGAGCGGCATACTGGGAGTCAGTGCTCACAGCTGCCTTCACCATCCGCGGCGGAGCTGTCATGATCAAACACTCCACCGAGGCCCACAGCATGATGCCCGATATGCACCTGCGCTTCAACATCTACACCGATCCAAGGAAGCCCGTGCAGGTGAAGCCAGGCCTCTACAAGGTAGGCAACCCAGGACCCGAGTCGCCGGTCTTCGTTACCACCAACTTCGCCCTGACCTACTACACAGTGGAGTCCGATATCGCCTCAAACGCCATCGATGCCTACATCCTGGCAATCAACACAGATGGCATAGGAGTGCAGGCCTCAGTTGCTGGTGGCCAGCTCAACCCCACCAAGATCAAGGATGCTATGAATGAGACGGGCTTCGACTGGAAGGGCCAGAAGTATCCTGCCCTCGTCCTGCCAGGCATGGCTGCCAAGTTCTCAGGCGAGCTTGAGGACCTCTTCGCAGGCCAGGCCAAGATAATGGTCGGCCCAGAAGACTCCGGCCGCATCGTCGGCTGGATGAAGGACATGTGGCCTCCCAAGTAAATCAAGGAGAGATGTGCCCAATGGGGGCACATTTTTTCATTTATGGCCCACATGAAACTTAGCGTTATCAGGATGCTGTTTTTCTTAAGTTGATCTTTTGTGAAGCGTTTTTGTATGATCGCTCTCTACATGCGAGCACCAAGGACTCCAACCTACTTTTGGATCATGACCTGCATGTGAAGATAAAATAGAAATTCCCGGGGGCAAATCCCCGGGCAAGACATATAAGCAGCCGTTCAAGCGGCGCTGTTCTGAGATTCGTTCTTCGTGCTCTCGTGAAGGCTTTCTTGCGTGCCAGCCAGCCTCGCCTTGCTGGCAGCTATCTTCTCCTTTAAAGAGCTGAGCTTAGTTGTCGTGTTGGTGGTCCCATTGGCCTGGTCCCCTGCAGAGGCTGCCTGGGCTTGTGACTGGTCGCTGCTTGAGGCTGGTGCATTCCCAGCGGCAGGAGCAGATGCGCTGACGGTTTTGGTCGCATTGGCACCGTAGACCTTCTCATCTGACAGGGCTACCATATCGTTCTCCAGATTTATGATGATCTGATCAGGTGCCCCGTAGTTGTAAGCCAGAGCTGCAGGTCTGCTGATCAGGGATACTCCCGTAAAGCCCACAAGCACTCGCGTCTCGCTCGCCATCCCCGGCCCGATCACCTCGGGATCGAAGCCCAATGTGGGACGGTACGGCCAGCCCCACTGGTCCAGAAGCGTGAAATTCTCGGGAGCAAGGTAGAGGTCCTTCGTTCCATTGTTGGCCACCCGAAGCTGCATGACGATGCCCTGCTCGTCGGGATTGATCAGCCAGTCTGTGATTCCATAATACCTTATGATGACGTTCTCATTGACGCCCTTTGGCGTGGCCCACCAGTTGATGGCAAAGGGCAATCCGTCTTTGGGTGTAACCTTGATGAGCTTGAAGAGATCATCCTTGGGAATTAAGAAGTAAACCAACTGCCTTCCGGAAAGCTGCCCATTGAGGTATCCAGCAGGCTGCAGGGGCTTGTATAGGCCTGGCGAATAAGTCTTATCGTTTTGGTCCACAAGCTCATAAGTGGCATTTTCAGCTCCCACGAGGGCCACATCCACCTTCAGGATCTCATCGGTCGAATTCTCATCATCCAGAGGAGTCCTGGTCGCCCCGAAGAGCACGACCGTTGCGTTTCCATCGCTGCCCTGCAGAGGAACGGCCTGAGCTGTGCCCAAGAGCAGAGCCAATAAAAGGGCTAGAACAAATAATCTCATCTTTGTACCCCCGTTATTTTTTTACTATCTCTTTTGAGGTGACTGCATCGATGCTATTTTCTGCGTTTGTTATTCGGTTATATACATTTTATCCATGCTGGGAAACCTATATCTCTCTGTTACATCATAACCGTGGGCGGTGTTCTAGTTGTCATCGCCTATCCTTGTAACCTGCGGTCTGCCCTACGCCAATGGGCCTTGTCATTTAGGCCATCTCAGAACTTATGTGCCTGCGGACATCTACGTTCGAGCCCTGCGAAAGATGGGGCGCGACGTTCTCTTCGTCTGCGGCTCCGATGCTCATGGGACGCCCATCGTGGTCAATGCAGAAGCCCAAGGGATCGAGCCAAAAGCACTCGTAGCCAAATATCACCGGCACTTCGATGAGGTCTTCAAGGGATTGGGCGTCGATTTCGACTTCTTCGGAGACACAGATGACCCTGCATGTCACATTCGCACGCAAGAGATGGTTTCGGCGCTTATGGAAGGCGGCCACGTCTATCCCAAGGAGATCGAACTGGCCTACTGCCCAACATGCCAGCGCTTCCTGCCGGACAGGTACGTAGAGGGCGAATGTCCCTACTGCGGCAAACACGCCCGCGGCGATGAGTGCGATATGGGGTGCGGCCGCCACCTGGAGCCTGGAGAGATCAAGAACGCAATTTGCAAGGTCTGCGGCGGCAAAGCCGAATACCGCAAGCAGGTTCACTACTTTTTCCGTCTATCTCAGTTCAAGGATTTTTTACTAGAGTATCTTGAGACGCTGGGCGGAACTGCATCTGCCCGAAATTATGCCATGGAATGGGTGCGCCAGGAGCTGAAAGACTGGTGCATCACCAGGAACATGAGCTGGGGCGTGCAGTTCCCGGGCAGCAACGATCTGGTAGTTTATGTATGGGTAGATGCGCCGATAGGATACATCGCCTTTACAGAGGAGTGGTGTGCAAAGAACAACGTCGACTGGAGGAGGTACTGGAAGGGAGATTCCAGGATCGTTCACTTCATCGGCGGAGACATCGTATATCATCACTGCATATTCTGGCCATCAATGTTAAAAGGGGCTGGATACACACTTCCCTCAGCGGTCGTAGCCAGCGGCATGCTCAAGATAGACGACAAGAAATTCTCAAAATCACGCGGCAACGTCATCTGGGTGAAGGAAGATTATCTGGAAAAGGGCCTCCATCCAGATCTTCTGCGCTATTATCTGGCCAGCTACACCGCCCACAACAAGGAGGTCAACTTCGCCTGGAAGATCTTTGCCGATAAGGTCAACACGGAACTAGTCGGCGCCTTCGGCAATTTCCTCAACAGGGCCCTGACATTCACTGTGAAGAACTTTGAGGCACGTGTCCCGCAGGGAGAGATAGACCCGGAGGTCATGACAAGAATAGAAGGAACAATGAGGGATTTTGTCTCTGCGATGGAAGAGTATGAGTTCAAGAAGGCTACAGACAGCGTGATGAGCCTGGCCGACTATGGCAACATATACTTCCAGAGCCACGAACCATGGAAACTTGTCAAAAGCGATAAAGCTGTTGCCGGCGCCGTGCTGAGGAGCTGCCTGCAGATCGCCAAGGCCCTTGTGGTTCTCATGGATCCGGTCATGCCCTCCAAGATGGATTCTGCATGGAGGCAGCTCGGCCTGGAGGGAGATGTCAGCTGTAAGCCCTTCCAGGAGGCACTGGAGCCACTGATTGCTGGCCAGCCTCTAGGAAGGCCCGAGATCCTGTTTTCTCGAATTGAGGAGGCCACAGTTCAAGGACTTGACAGGATATTTAAGGAGAGAATTGTGCAGGCCGAGGCCAAAGGGAAAATTGTGGAGAAGAAAAGACAGATCTCCTTTGAGGAGTTCGGGTCCCTGGATTTGTGCATTGGCGAGATAAAAGAGGCTGGCCGCATCAAGGGCTCCGAAAAGCTCCT
>JAAZNX010000034.1 GCA_012798025.1 Methanothrix sp.
CCATTCGCAATGGTTTAGAGTAAGTTTTACCCGTAAAAAAGCGTCCCGACCGGGATTCGAACCCGGGTTGAAGGCTGTCCGCGCAAAGGTGCTCCGCAGGCCTCCGGGATGTCCACTACCCCATCGGGACAAAACATCCGTCATGGCATGCTTCAGGTTATTAAGCCTGTTGGCCTGATGTCCTGGCCTGGGCGACCCTGACTGCGCGCAAGAAATCGATCTTGCGAAACTCTGGCCAGTAGGGTGCACAAAAGTATGCTGCGCACTCGTTTCCATTCGCCTGCCAGGGCAAGAAGTTGGAGGTACGAAGGTCCCCGCCCGTTCTGATGATCAGGTCCACTTTTGGCACAGAGATTCCATCCTGGGGATATAGGTGGCGAGCTATCAGCTCTTCGCACACATCCTCCGCCCGGATAATTCCTGCCCTGACCTCCTGTGCAAGCGCTCTGGCGGCATCAATCAGCTCACGCTGCCCGCCGTATGCAAGGGCAACATTGAGGTATAAATTATCGTAGCTTCGCGTTGAAGTCTCTGTGCGGCGTATCACCTCTTGCAGATCCCTGGGAAGCATTTCCAGTCTGCCGATCGCGCGCACGCGGACTTTGTTGTCGTGAATCTTCTTGGAGTTGTTCAGCTCCACGAACTTGTTCTTGATAAGATCAAAAAGATAGCGTTTCTCCTCTTCATCTCTCTTGAAGTTCTCTGTGGAGAACGCATAGAGTGTGAGGTGCTTGATTCCCAGCTCCAGACACCAGTCAGAGACCATCTCAGAAGTCTCGGCACCAAGGCTATGCCCAACGGCCTTGGAGAGGCCTTTTTGCCGAGCATATCTGCGGTTTCCATCCTGAATTATTGCCACATGCCTCACAGCATCTCCCTGAAGTATCTGGTCCATTAATCGACGCTCGTACAAGGCATAAACAAGTTTTGAAATGCTCAAACTCATTCATTTTATTAACTTCGCGAATTAGTATTTAAATAATTCTGCCTCCCTGAAGAAAAGATACAAAAAAGCCAACATACTAGGGTAAGATACTAATAGCAGAGGCCTTCTTCCCATAATCCGAGGGCCCGTGGTCTAGCTGGTTATGACATCGCCTTCACACGGCGGGGATCACGCGTTCGAATCGCGTCGGGCCCATAACCATTTCGATCGACACAAGCTTTAACTATTCAAGAGTGGTTTTTTAATTTTGATTCCCATAAATCTAAGGTTCATTATTATTTGAGGTGATACGCTGTATAACAGAAATCGTGTGAATGAGGAGGAAGGGGCAGTAATAACCAGGGTCCGCCTCCCCCGCAAACAGGATAGAGAGATCTTTGGTCATGTTGAAAGCTTGCTTGGGTCCAACCGCATAAAGGTCAGGGGAATTGACGGCATAACCAGGATGGCTCGCATACCCGGCAAGATGAAGAAGAGGATATGGATAAGAGAAGGCGACGTAGTAATCATCATACCATGGGAATTCCAGAATGAGAAGGCAGATGTGGTCTGGAGATACACCGGCCCACAGGTGGACTGGCTTCAACGCAAGGGATTCCTGAAAGGCACTTCATGAGTAAGCGCTCTAAAGCTGAGGATTTCGATACCAGAATCGACGTTCTTCGCACGAGGATAAAGGATTCCGATGACTTTAACGTCCAAGAGGCGGTCTTCGATAAGCGTACCCTCATGGACCTTTACAGCCTTGCCAGCAAGGGTGTAATAGACGCTCTGGGTGGTTCCATCTGCACCGGAAAAGAGGCGAACATCTTCAAAGCCATCGTGGGCGAAAAAGAGCTCGTTTTAAAGATCTATCGGATCTCCACAAGCAACTTCAAAGCGATGCAGGATTATCTGCACGGCGATCCAAGATTTGGGAGCGTAAAGGGCACAAAGAGGGCCATCGTCTCGGCCTGGACCAAGAAAGAATTTCGAAACTTGACGCGAGCCAAAGAGGCTGGCGTGCGTGTGCCGTATCCTGTAGCTATGCGGGGAAACATCCTGGTGATGGAGCTCGTGGGCAAGGGAGATAATGCTGCGCCTCAGTTGAAGGATGTTGAGCTGGATATCGAAGAGGCGAAACGGGTATTCGACAAGCTTGTCGTGTACATCTCGAGGCTCTACAATCGAGCAGGGCTGGTTCACGCCGATCTAAGCGAGTTCAATATACTCTACGATGAAGGGGAGCCGGTCATAATAGATATGGGGCAATCGGTAACTCTTGACCATCCTATGGCCAAAAAGTTCCTAGAGCGCGATATAGCCAA
>JAAZNX010000143.1 GCA_012798025.1 Methanothrix sp.
ACAGTCGGTTCATCGAGAAAGAGCAATTTCGGCCTGTGGATGAGCGCTCTGGCGATCATGGCCCTTCTCTTCATTCCACCTGATACATCATCGACGAGATAGTCCGCATGATCTGACAGCTCCACATAATCGAGGAGCTCTGCAATTCGCTTCGCTCGATCGTATGGGGCCAGATGGTGCAGCCGGGCATGCAGCTCCAAGTTTTCGGCTATTGTCAGATCCCTGTTTAAACTGAGATGCTGCTGGACAACGCCGAACTCTGATTTGACGCTGGCAGGATCTCTGACCACGTCGATGCCATTGATGAGGACGTTCCCTGATGAAGGTTTGGTAAGTGTGGTAAGAATGCGAATTGTGGTGGTCTTGCCAGCACCATTAGGTCCCAGAAAGCCGAAAAGCTCGCCCCGGTCCACGCTCAGATTCAGGCAGTCAACCACCTTTTTCCCTGAATAATCTTTGTTCAGACCGGATATCGCTATCATTTCTCTCATTAGATGGCTCCTTAAAACTAAAATTAACCTCGAACAGAAGCTTCTGCTCTTTGTTGCAGCCTGGGATTTTGATGCTGGTGTTCCTGCTGGTGCTGCTGCATCGATCTCTCCAGCTTTTCCCTGTTGAGTGTAGGCAGCTCAAATGGCCTGCTTCTCATCCTGTGGGCCAGCGCCAGCTCCATGGCCTTCTTGACGTCCTCTGAATCGACCTCAGTCCGGCCATAGAAGGCCGCGATGGTCTTGGCGGTCCTGGTGATTACGATCTCTGCACGATGCGTCTTTACCCCAAGGTCGATGCAGGTTGAGGCGATTGATCGCAGTAGGTCATCGCTCATCTTCACCTGTGGCAAAAGCCTGCGAGCCTGGGAGATCTTCGCTTTCATCTCCGCCTGGGCCGCCTGGCATTTTTCGGCAAAACCGTCCGGATCGACATCAAAAGCCTCTGCCATCTTGGCGATCTGCACTCTCAAGTCCACGTCTTCAATCCCCACGACACTGACCTGCAATCCAAAACGGTCAAGCAGTTGAGGCCTGATCTCTCCTTCTTCTGGATTCATCGTCCCCACCAAGATGAACCTGGAGGGATGAGCCACAGATACGCCCTCGCGCTCCACGATGTTGACGCCCATGGCAGCCGAGTCCAAGAGAACGTCGGCCACATGATCATCGAGCAAATTGACCTCGTCGATGTAAAGGATTCCGCGATTGGCAGCTGCGAGTATGCCTGGCTCAAGAGCCTTGATTCCCTCCTTGATGGCCCTCTCCACATTCAGCGACCCCACAACTCTGTCTTCCGTCGCCCCCAGCGGCAGATCGACCACGGGCGTTTTTCTCTCCACGGCTTTTATTTGGTTTGATTGGCTCTTCTCAAAGCACAGATCGCACATGTCTTCAGGATTTTCTGGATTGCAGTTGAAGGGGCAATCTTCCACAACCCATATATTTTCCAGCAGGTCCGCCAGGGCCCTGACTGCTGTGGACTTTGCCGTACCTTTGTCGCCCCTGATCAGAACGCCGCCTATGCGGGGGTTGATGGCATTTAAGATTAAGGCGAACTTCATATCGTCCTGACCAACAATCGAGGTAAATGGAATGGTCTTTCTCTTGAGATGATGCATCTTATTCACTGTCCTTATTCACTGTCCGCATGCAGGTTCACTGTTAACGGACCTCAGGGGAACGATGTAAGGCCTGTGGAGATTTTCCATCACCACGGCCTCCACACCGTACACTTCCTTGATGTTCTTCGCATTCAGCAGATCGGCAGGAGTCCCAGCTGCGTAGATCTTCCCGCCTTTGAGTATAGCCAGCTTATCCACGAACATGGCAGCCAAATTCAGATCGTGCAGGGCCATGACAGCGGAGATCTTCTTGCTCTTGACCAGGGCGGCAATCATCTCCATGACCTCCAATTGATGTCTCATGTCCAGATTGCTCGTAGGCTCGTCCAAAAGCAAAACATTCGGCTCCTGGCAGAGGGCACGGGCGAGCAGAACCTTCTGCTTTTGGCCGCCAGACAGCTGCGAGAAGTCCCTCATGGCCAGATCCTCCAGGCGCAAAAGCTCCAATGTTTCTGCCACTTTTTCCAGATCAAGATCAGAGACCCGCCAGCTTATGTGAGGTCTGCGTCCCATGAGCACTGTATCAAAAACTGTGGTAGAAAGCGGAGTCGAGCTGGACTGAGGTACATAACCAAAACGCTTTGCGATCTCCTGCTGCGTCATGCGATCGATCTCTTGACCATCCAGCAGGATGCTGCCTTTCGGCTTGAGAATGCGGTCTATGCACTTGATCAAAGTGGTTTTGCCAGATCCGTTGGGCCCGACCAGTCCCAGCACCTCTGAGCCTTCGACGACCAGGTCTAGGCCGTCCAAAATTGCTGAGCTGTTGTAGCTAAATGTCAGATCCTTTATGGTTATTTTTACCAAAACTCCTTCCTCCTTTTCATGAAAAGGTAAACGAAGAACGGAACGCCCAGGAAAGACGTCATTATGCCCACAGGTAATATCACCGGTGCCAGGACGGTTCTGGCCAGGGTGTCCGAGCCCAGTAGAAGCAGTGCTCCCACCAGGGCGGATCCCGGCAAAAGGAAGCGGTGGTCTCCGCCGATTACCATTCTGGTGATATGGGGGGCCACGAGGCCGATGAAGCCGATGGTTCCTGTGAAGCATATGATGCTAGCTGTTATGAGCGACAGCAGCATCATGCAGATAACCCGTGTCCTTTCTACGTTCACGCCAAGGCTCTTTGCAGTCTCGTCTCCTGCGCCCAGGGCATTGATATCCCACGACTTTAGGAGAAGATAGGGAAGGCATAAAGCCAGGACGATGGTCATCATGCTGAGCTTATCCCATGAGGCCCTCCCAAGGGAGCCCATCATCCAGAAGACCACCTCTTGTACCTGCTCTGCGTGCCCAACATACTGCAAGAACGAGGTCATGGCCGAGAAGAGGTACATGATGGCAATTCCAGCCAAGATCATTGTCTCTGGAGAGATTCCCTTGTATTTGGCAAGGCCGTAGACTGCAAATGAGGCGATCAATGTGAATATGAACGAATTGGCGATCACAAGATACTCGCCGCCGACAAAGCCTGCACCCATCACGATGGCCAGGGCTGCACCAAAGCAGGCTGCAGATGATACGCCCAGCGTAAACTCGCTAGCCAGGGGATTTTTGAGGATTCCTTGCATGGCGGCGCCGGCAACCGATAGACCCATGCCCGCCACAATCCCCATGAGGATTCTCTCCAGGCGCAGCCCCCATACGATGGTGTTGGCAAAGCGAGTTGTCTGGAAATAGCTGGGCAGAAACCTGGCCAAGATCGCAGAGTATACTTCATTGACGCTGAGATTGGCGGATCCAAGGGTAACGGAGAAGCTCGCCAGCACGATCACCCCCAGGATCAATATCACGAAGAAGAGCATCTTCTTGCCGAGGAACCTGCGGTACTCCTCCTTGGTACCCCCGGGGGTGCTCTGCCTGCTGGCGGCTGCTCGGATTGTCTTAAAGTTAGACGACACAATGCACCCCCTGCACTGCTTCAACATGACAAACTGAAAGCGTGGACCGAGAGATTATCGTCTCTGGCGCATTGGGCATAATGATAAGCGAAGTGAATGTAGGTTTTGAACCCATATCTCGCCACCGATCCATAACCCTATCATATTTAAACTAATTTGTAGTTAAGACAAATATGTTTGATTTAAAGGTTTTGGTCTCGCGCCCTTGATCGAAAAATGGGCTCTTCGCTAAATTGCGTGGGTAATGTAATGCAGAGAATATCCCTCTGAGCCTCTGCGTCTCAGCGGTGAGCAAGGGCATCTTGATTTCGCCACATAGACACGGGGACGAGAGAAATTATGGCCCAAGTTCACCCGTACAAAACAGCGAAGAACCAAAAAATAAGGAGCTATGGTGGATAGACATAAGCCCCTCCTTCCAACTCCGCGTCATAGAACAGCTTGACGAGGTCTCTATGTACGGCCTCTGGATCCACGTCCTTGAATAGCTCTGGATGGAACCATTTCGCCAGGTAAAGCTCGGCAATTATGGAACGAACGCTGTACATGATCTCGCCCGAGACAAGATACACCCTTTCCTCTTTGATGGCCGAAACGTCCTGGAGCTCAGAACGGCTAATTATAGCATCCCTGAATTCCTTCAGGTCATCTTCAGTATATGGTTTATCGCTGGATTTTGTCTGGATGATCACACCCGGATTGGTTACTGCAACCCATTCCGGACTGACTGTGGGATAGGAATGGGAGCCGTTCCCATAATTCTTTGCAATATTGATCCCGCCTGCAAGGCCGATCAATGTGTCCAGTTGCGAGCCATTGGATACAGTGTAATATGGTTTTCCGGCCCACTCAACGAATACCTTGGGCTTCTCATCCTGCTTCAAGTTGGCAGTGCGCTCCTCAACAAGGTTCCGATATTTGGTGATGAAGTCGATGAGATCCTTGGCACGCTCTTCTTTCCCAATTAAAAGGCCCAGATCCTTCATTACTGCAATATCCTTGGATGGATCCGAGACCCAGTCGATCAATACCGGAATTCCTGCGTCCTCTATCTTCTTTTGGTTCTCATCTGAAAGCATGGTATCAGCGATAACCAGATCCGGCTGCAGCTTTACAATGAGCTCCAGATCTGGTGAATAGGAGCTCTTGCCAGCAACAGGCACCGTCTGAAGGCCGGCTGGGAAATACGAGTATGAATCTCGACCTACGAGGCACTCTCCTCCATCTAAGGCATAGATATATCCTGCAACACCTGTTCCTAGGGATACAACCTTATGTACAGGAGCCTCCACGCTTACAGAGCGTCCGGTGGAGTCAACAACTGTGATATCCTCAGCACCTCCTGCAATGATGAATAGGCTGATGCATATCAGCATCAAGAGCATGTTCTTAGTCAATCGCTCATCCTCCTTTTTAAATCTAATTTTAACTAAAACAAGTTAACTTGTATATAAAGGATTGGTTGGATAATTTCATGAAAAGTCATGAAATATGCACTCTGCATGTCTCGTTAAACTAAAAATACGACCAGGATAATCGTAATTGCCTTTGCGCCGATGCTTGATAGGTAGCTGATGGCTGCTATCTTCTCTTGGCATTAAAATGCTTAGAAGACAAGTTCTATACATACTGTTTCTTAACCGATGACTCATGGATAAGTCTCTGATGAGGCTGGCTGGATGCATCATGATCGATATAAATGAGGAGTGGGTAACGGGCAAAAAGTATCTATCGATGGAAGAGAAGTAATGATAGTAAGGTACAGGGAGTCTACGAAATTATACCAATTAGGCACACTACCTGATATGACCCTGGCATCATAAAGCCTAGCCAATAGAATTGAAAAAGAATGGCGTATCCTCGAAATTTATTATTTTGGCCAGACAGGACGATGGTTTGGCTGAATCACTCGCCATATGCCACATAATCTGATAATTCTAAGAAAAGTATTTATACTAAGATAGTTTACATCGAGTCTGGCAGTCTTTTGAGTCGCTTCATGACGAGATGAAGCTAGAAGATACTAGGAGCAGCCAATAGATGTTCGAAGAGCTTTTAGAGCTATACAAAACAAAAGCCGAAGAGATTGAAAGTAAAAGAAAAGAAGCGCAAGCCATGATCACGCTCGTTTCTGCCATTGAAAAGATATACGCAGAACTTGGCTCCAAGCAAAACGACGTCGAGCTTTTAGGCAGGCTGATCGATCAGGTCGACCGTCTGTCCAAAGAGGTAGCGGATTTGAAGAGTCAGATTCGTGCCAGACAAGGACGAATAGCTCCAGTCCGTGAAGCGAGCGGAAGCGATGGCAAGGCCTTGGACAACCATGCCCGCACACTCATCGACATAATCGCCGAGAGACCTGGACGATACACTACCAGCGAGCTTGTGGACGTGCTAGGCCTGAACAAGACCACAGTCATAAGCGTGATGAAGCGTGCACTTGAGCTAGATCCCAAGCATGTTAAAATGACCCAGGGAAAACGACGGAAGCTATATCTTTCGTATGTACTGGATGAAGGGGCAGAAAACGCCGAAGCCAGTGCAGGCGCGGGTGAATCCGACAAGATGAAGCTTGAACTTATGGCAATGACCTGACGACCGCCGTCAACATCACAAAGGAAAAAGACGCAGAGGAGGAGGGCCTATTGTTCAGGTCTTCTTCTGTTTTCTGCGATACGTATAACCTCCTGCCCCAATTAATATGATCACGGCTACGAGTGCAGGCAGAGTCAGAGATGCTGAGGCGGCTTTGACCACCACAGGTATCTTCATGCTCTCCGATATGACTGTGTCGCCGTTGACGTCCGTATATTTGATCTCGCTATTGATTCCGTATTCCTTGGGCGTGGCATCGGAATCGACATCCAGCCTGAATACAACAGTTTTCTCTTCTCCCGGCTGCAAAGTTCCAATAAATGCCTGATCATCCGTGGATGAGAAGGGCTTGAAGATGGACAATCTCGCTACTGCATCTTTGATGGGATCCTCTCCGATATTCTTGTACGTGGCGGAGATTGACGACTTCTTGGCTCCAGCTGAAAGAACCCCGGTGGCGTTTGTGATCTCGAAGTCTGCCTGCTTCTTGACATTGATTGTTATGGGCACCGTCTGATTGGCCTTCTGGTAGACGTAGGAGACCCTGTAGTTTGCAAGCGTAGGCGAGCTCCCGCTGGTAACCAGCTGGGAGGCGTACACTCGAACATTGTCCTGGTAATCATATGATAGTTTCAGGTTCATGGGGTACTTTCCAGCAGGTGCATGTTCCCCCACCTTTATCGTGAATTTCAAAGGTTGTTGGGTCTTATCTCCAGATTTCAAGGATTGAACCACTTGATCGCCAGACTTCACATCTATCTGCTGGTTGTCGGACTGTAAGCTGGCAGTAATCCCCAATGCAGTGGGCTTCTTGTACTCTTCTTGCAGCTCAGCATTTGCAAGAGCGAATTCTTTGGGGTTCTGGGGAGTCTGGTCCTCTTTGAAGCCCAGTATCCGTCCGTAGTTGGTTAAATCCACGTACAAAGTGACAGTGTCTCCGCGCTCAAACTCATCAGTTCCAGAGACGCTTGCTGAAATATCTGGACCACCATACATTGTATAATAATTGTCGCCACCCAGCTCATAGGGTATGTAGGTGCTCTGAGCCTGTGCTGTGGCCATTATTGTGAAGCAAAGGCATAGCAATGCCAGTTTGATCCTCATTATCATCCTCTTCTTGCGTTTATCGATTTTATATATTTCAAAAGCTCTCGCCTTGTATTCTCTACAACCTCTCGCCGAATCTCCATACGATACATCAACACAAGAAAGACGGTGAAGGTTGTGACCAAGGCAAAGACGATCGCTAGAACTGTCACCAGGCCAAAGTTACTGGTGATGCTAAAAGGCGACGATATCAGGGCACCAAAGCCAAATATTGTAGTCAGGCCTGATGCGATCAGCGCCGAGCCTATTCTGCGAGCAGAAATGCAAAGCGCCTCCAGGGGATCCCCTGATTTGCCCAGTTCCTCGTAGAATCGCTCCATCATCAAGATGGCGTATTCGGAACCGACCCCAAGGATCAGCGCTCCAAGGGTCGCGGTCAGGGGCGTGTATTTCAGGTTAGCAACGTACATCACTCCGCCCATCCATCCAATCACAACCAGCATGGGTAACACGGGCAAAAGCGCTTTTATCAGGTCTCTGTAGATTGCCAGGAGCACTATGAAGATCAGGACCAATCCCAGCAAAGTCATCTCCGTCCTTCCCGTTGTCAGGGCGCTGATGACTGTGGTCATCACCACTGGGTCTCCGCTCTCTCGGACCGATACTCCAGGAGGCGGAGGAAGCCAGGAAATGTCCTTATCGATCTCTTTGATAAGGCGGTCCGTACCCTCTGCACCCAAGCGAGAGATCATCTGACCCACGTTCAGATCGATGATGGCCGTATCATGGCCGTCCAAATACCTGCTCCTTATGGCATCAGGCAAAACAGCGATCAGGCTCCGGGCCAAGGTCAGATCATTTGGCATCTCGCCACCATTTGCCTGCTTGACGTAAGTGGCGATGCTTGTGGCCCCATAAATCTGCTCTCTGGAGGTTGTGAGGTAAGTGCTGAACTCGTCCATCCATTTGAGCGTATCAGGATCTGTGATATCATCCGCCTGCACGATGAGCTCGATGGCATCTGTGCCGCCGAAGATGTCGCTCATATGTCTGAACTGCACAAGAGGCGGAAGATCCTGAGGTATGTAGTTCTTGAAGTCTGTATCGACCTGAACCTGCTTGTCTGCATAAATTCCGCCTAAAGACAACATTAAAGCCATGATCAGCACAAAGTGCCATCTTTTTACTGATAAGTTGGC
>JAAZNX010000030.1 GCA_012798025.1 Methanothrix sp.
AAATCTTTCTATTAGCACGCTAATTACTAATTAAAAAGTTCCCAATAACTTGATCCACAATAAAATTATGCATTTAGAGCTAAATCCCAAAATGCCCATTAATTCCTAATTTCTAAAAAGGGGTTCGGGGAGAGGGGTAGATCTCATTTTTGTGGAGATGATCGGGGCTGATGCCGCCACCAGGCTCAAGCCCATGCTTCAAGAAGAAAAGGAGAAAGGTATCCCGATAATTGTGCTCAACTCCGCAGGCTATGATGACCTGGGAAATGTAAATCTCACCGACCATCCGTCCATCCAGCAGTACTGGGACTTCGGCAGCACTGCGAATATGCAAAGGCTCTTCTCCTACCTGGCCGCCAACTTCTGCGGCTTGAACATCAATGTGGAGGACCCGCTGCCCATCCCCAAGGAATATATATTTCATCCCGATTCACCAGACCTTTTTGAAAATATCTCCTCGTATCTCAACTGGTATGAGTATAAAACAGGATACAGGTACAACAATTCAGCGCCCACGATAGGAGTTCTCAGCTACTATCAGGATCTGGGCCAGCCGGACAGATCAGCTCTTGATTATGCCCTGGAGAGGATAGGGGCAAACGTGATAGATGTGGGCTTCTCCAACACCTCAACCATCGAACGCTTTTTAATCAGGAACGGCTCATCGATTGCAGATGCAGTCATACTCACCAAGTCCTTCCGGCTGAACTATGGTAATCCAGATCAGGGAATAGCCGACCTGGAGAAGCTGAATGTTCCAGTTCTGAGAGGCATAAGGCTCTACTATCAGACGGCAGCGGAATGGACGAACAGCACAGGAATCAACCCAATAGAGACATACTTCCAGATAGCTCTGCCTGAGATGGACGGGGTCATAGAGCCTATCGTCATCTCCGGAAGGAACGACTCAACTTACGAACCAGTCGAGAGCCAGATAGGCTGGCTGGCAGATAGGGCGCTCTCCTGGGCCAACCTCAGAAGAACTCCCAACTCAGATAAGAGAGTAGCTGTAATCTACTACAACCACGGAGGCGGCAAGGACAACATCGAGGGATGCTACATCAATGTTCCCAGGAGCCTTCAAAACATCCTGAATGAACTTAAAGGTGCAGGATACGAGGTGACCGGAACAGTCCCAGATGAGAAAGCTCTCATCGACCTCCTGGCCCATCAGGGAACAAATGTTGGGACATGGGCACCAGGAGAGCTGGAGGCGATGGTCAAGGCTGGAAACGCCACCCTCGTCCCTGCAGAGGAGTACGAGAATTGGTTTGAGACTTTGCCGGAGGAGAGGCAGTCGGAGGTGACAGAATTGTGGGGACCGCCTCCTGGTGAGATCATGGTCTATAAAAACCAGAGCGGCAAGTACATAGTAATCCCAAAACTCACCTTCGGAAATGTCATTCTCCTTCCCCAGCCGAGCAGAGGATGGCTTGAGAACAACGCTGTTCTTTACCACTCCAAGGACATTCCTCCACATCACCAGTACATAGCTTTCTATCTATGGCTGAAGAGGGGATTTGACGCAGACGCACTCGTCCATTTGGGAAAACACGGCACTCAGGAGTGGCTGCCAGGAAAGGAGTGCGCAATTTCCAAAGATGATTGGCCAGCTCTTCTGATCCAGGATCTGCCAGTGGTCTATCCCTACATCGTGGACAACATCGCTGAAGGGACCCAGGCCAAGCGCCGGGGTGATGCAGCGATGATCACCCACTTAACGCCGCCAATTGTGGCCTCTGGCCTCTACGGCAACCTGACCAACCTGGGGGAGATTGTGTACGAGTACAAGAATGTGCAGAACGCTTCAGTGAAGAAGGGCTATGAGAAGCAGATAATCAACATCAGCCAGGAGATGCACCTTGATGAGGATCTAAAAGTGGATCTCCTTAACATCTCGACCAATGAGTCTGCTTTTGACCAGTTCGCTGACAAGCTGGAGCAGTATCTCTACGATCTCAAGAACCAGTTCATGCCCTACGGGCTGCATATCTTCGGCCAGCCCCCCGAAGGCGAGCCCTTGACAGGCCTGGTGGGGTCGATGCTCGGAGATGAGCTTAAGAGAGATGTCGCGCCCAAGATCTACTACTACGATTACCCCAACCCAGCGCGATTGGACATGGAGAATGCGCTATCTAACTGCACAAGAAAGCTGCTTTGGGAGGTGATAATAAACGGAACCACCCCAGAGGTGGCCGAGAGGGAGATTCTTGGAAACGCATCCGTCAACCTGACTTTACAGCTCAACCTCTCCAAGCGATACGCAGACAATATCCGTGCCTGCTCAATTGAGGTACCACGCCTGGCAGATGCTCTCAACTCGAGTTATACCCCACCGTCTCCGGCTGACGACCCCATCCGTGACCCGGAAGTCGTTCCCACGGGCAGGAACTTCCGGTCGATAGACCCCCGTCGGGTTCCGACGAGCGCCGCCTGGGAGGTGGGGTCTGATCTGGCGGAAAAGCTCATCGATAGCTACCGGAGTGATCATAATTGGAGCTACCCTCGCAAGTTGGCAGTGGTGCTATGGGCCTGGGCTGTGACCGACCACGGCGTTGTCGAGTCTGAGATCCTGAAGCTGGTGGGAGCAAGGCCAGTCTACGATGCGTACGGTGGGGTAAGCGATATCCAGCTCATTCCCCTCTCGGAGCTTGGGAGGCCGAGGATCGACGTTGTAGTCGTTCCCTCAGGACTGCACAGAGACCTCTTCCCTGAGAAGCTCCAGCTCATCGATAGAGCAGTCCGATTGGCATCAAACGATACGAGCACTGACTATCCCAACTACGTCCGGGAGAGCTCTCTGAAGATATTCCAGCGTTTGATGGCAACAGGGAACTTCAGCGATGAAGATGCTCGAATTCTATCCGCATCCAGGATATTTTTAGAGGAGGCCGGGACCTACGGCCCGAATCTGGACAGCCCTATTGCTGCCAGCGACACATGGGATAACGACACCAAGCTTGGAAACCTGTTCATCAAGAGGATGTCGTACATATACGGCGACGGGATCTGGAGCAGCAGGCTTGAATCCGGAAAGGAGCTGACCAGAGTGCAAGAGGACATCTTCAGGGCCAACCTGGCAGATGTGGACGCAGAATCCCATCACACCAACTCCAACCTCTACGGGTTCATAGACAACGACGATGTCTTCCAGTACCTGGGCGGCATCGGAATGGCTGTGAGGACAGTAACTGGAAGGACGCCCGACATGTACGTCACCGATTCCAGGAATCATGATAAGAGCTATGTCTCAACTCTACACGACTTCTTCTCAAAGGAGCTGCGCAGCCGCTACTACAACCCCCAGTGGATCAGGGGTATGATGGAGCAGGGATACTCTGGTGCCCGAGAGATGGATAAGTTCACAGAATATCTGTGGGGCTGGGAGACGACAGTGCCCGATTTGGTGAGCGAGAATACCTGGTCGGAGGTAAACGAGATCTACATTCAGGACAAGTATCAGATGGGCCTGAAAGAGTTCTTCGATCAGAACAACCCGTGGGCAGCTCAGGCTCAGGCCGGAAGGCTGCTGGAGACTGCCAGGAAGGATCGATGGCACCCCCCAGAGGAGACTAAGAAAGAGCTCGCACAGCGCTACGAGCAGTCGATGCAGGATTACGGCGTCACCTGCTGTCATCACACATGCGGCAACTTCCTGCTGCAGGAGTACATGCAGGGAGTGCTTCCCTCACCGGAAAAGTCGGAGAGCGCTGTAAAGAGCACATCCAGGTCCAGCAGCTCTCATAAAAGCTCCTCTGCCAAGCGGCATTCATCGGAAAATGCCGCTGGGAGCTTCAACAGAACACTATCCGGTGGCGTGGGCACCTCATCCCAAAAGCCAGCTCCGCAGGCTGAGTCTGCTTCCAAAGAGGTGCAGGGCATGGTTATGGAGGTATCTGAGAATGACTTCTCCATGCCGCCCATCTCCAGCATGCCATTGGCAGGGGTTGCCCTGGTGATCATTATGCTGCTCTTCCTGGCCGCGGGATTTAGAAGGAGTTGAAGATGAAAATGATGCCATCCAAATTATTTGATTTTGATCATCTTGATTTGCGTAAAGGTTAAATCCAAATGACTTGAGTTTGAACCAACTGAGTTAACAGGTGTTGTCCTTGGAACCATCATGGCTTATGATCAGCGGCATATTCATAGGAGTTCTCATCTTTGCCTTTAAGGTCAGCCTGGGCTGTGGGCTGGCCAGCCTGAGCCGCCGTGAAACTCTGCTCATAGCTCTCAGCTACCTGGTGCTGGCCAGCCTGATGGGAGCGGTCATCGGGTTCATACCCGACGGGACCATCTCCAGCATGCTGAACGCAGGCATGGCGTTGCATGCCATCGTGGCATTGCTTTTGATAGCTCTAGGCGTAGTTACGGCCAGGGAGTTCAACCATAAAGGACATGATATCACCCGCCGCACATTCTGGGTCCTGTCATTCCCCTGCCCGGCCTGTCTGGCAGCCACATTTTTATCATGCAGCTTTCTCGTGGGACTTATCGATGTTGCTTCCTGGAAGATCGGCCTGGTCGTGGGCGTAGTCTTCTTTGTCGCAATATCTGGGATCTCCGAGGTCCTTCGCAAGAGCCATCGGACCCCGTCTGATATGGGATCGGCCATGATAATCCTGGGTCTTTTTTACATCCTCTCCATGCTGGTCATCCCGGCTTATCTCGGCGCTAAAGTGGCTTCAACGCCTTCGGAAATGCCCTCCGTAAATGCAGTCTATATTTATGGATTTCTTTTTGGAATGGTGCTTCTGGGATACCTGGGCAGGAAGATGGGGGTCGCACAATGATGGGCGTCTACGATACATGCGAATACCTGCTCTACGTATTCTCAGATGCCATGCTTTATCCAGATATGATCGGGCTGATCCTCCTATTTGGCTGGTCTCTGACCTTGTTAGGATCGATGGTTCATGATTTCACCACCCGTAATAGAGATCTGGAGAAGATGGAGGAGGTCTGTTTTCAGGCGGCTGCTCTGGCTCGATCGGGCCGGGCTGATCAAGCAGCTGCAAAGCTCGACAGCTACGAATCCAAGACAATTGTCTCCCAGGTTTTAAAGGAGCTGGGAGACGCCATTTTGGTCGGAACCTTCCGCCTGAAGTTCGAGAAGATTTTGCAGGATGCAGAGATCAGCATAGACAGGTCACTTGAGCCCATCCGGATGGGTGTCAGGATAGGACCAATGCTGGGGCTGATGGGAACACTGATACCTCTTGGGCCTGCCCTGCTGGGCCTGGCCCAGGGCAATATCAAGCAGCTTTCAGACAGCCTGGTGATAGCTTTCACCACCACTGTGGTGGGCATAGTGGTGGGAGGGATATGCTACTGTGCTGCGACCATAAGGACGCGATGGTACCGTCAGGACTTGAGCGATCTGGAGTATGCAGTCGACATCCTCAGGAGCGAGATTGATGAGAAGGCGTAGGTATTTCAGCGGCGCCGCCCCTTGGGATGAGGATCCCATGAGCGGGCTGTCTAATATCTTCGACACTGCCATGGTCTTTGCTCTGGGATTCTTGCTGGCGCTGGTGGCCTCTTACAGCATTCAAGAGATGCTAGATCCTCAGAGCACCATGACCATGGTCAAGAATCCAGGGGATCCCAATATGCAGATAATAATCAAGGACCTGGATAAAATTCAGGTACTGAATATGACCGACAAGCTTGCTGGCGGCCAGGGCACGAAGATGGGAACAGCCTATCGCCTGGAGAGCGGGCAGGTGGTCTACGTGCCGGAGAACGCCACTTCACACATATCACAGAGTTAGCATACTTGGCGAGGATTCCTATTTACCTGTGATTGAGAGGTTGTTCTTAGAGGCTGGTGCTGTGTTGGATAATATCTTTTAGATAAATTTGTATTTCCGTATTTTTTTTTGAAATCTTCATCAAACTGTTATACGTCTAAAATTATAAAATAAAATGTGAGCATTCGGCGTACTTCGCAATACATCCTAAACTCCGTCCTTCTTAATAACCAGATTAGATTCAGCCGGAGTTGCAATCTTGAATCTTTCAAAGAGAGTCCTCTGCTTCTTTGAGATCTCCGTTAGCCTCCATTTTCCGCCCACTTTGACTGCCCGGATCTTTGCC
>JAAZNX010000161.1 GCA_012798025.1 Methanothrix sp.
TCCTGTGCTTGCCCTTAGGGCTCGCACCTTTCAGGAGGATGTTTTTGATGCAGGGAGGAAAGTTCTCTCGCAATGCCGGATCTGAGGCAATCCACAACATCTCCTCTCGCCGATCAATTCCCAGGATGGATATGGGAATCTCCGATCCTTCAGCAGGCTTGAGGTTGTATCTTCTTGCAGGCATTCTCAGGCTCTGTTATGGCCTCCTACGAAATAAGCTTGTGTATCTTTATCTGGCCTTGCAGCCTGGGGCACGGGAGCTGATCCCTTGCAGGCCTCGTACTCCATTCTCGTTTTCAGGATGCACTTGCCACCACGCAGACCGCCCAGTGGATTTTTTGGCGTGCCCATGGAGTTCATGCAGCGAGCCATCACAGCTGCGCCGCGTGCCAGGCCGTCATCTACGAAGACTACATTCATTTCCGGCTGATCGAAAAGCTTTAGCTTCTCTATCTCCTCCAGGATCAAACTGGGCTTATTTCCGCTAATTCCAGCCCGCCCTGTGACGCCAATGGCAGTGTTCTTGGTGACGATGCCCTCCTCCACGCCTACTTCCACCAGCCGACGTGCCATGCGAGCGCATACAAGGTCCAAAGTTCCAAAGAGCGTCTTCAATCCATTGCCTTTGTAAAGATCGGCACCTATCTTGGATAACTTGCTCATATCGCTTCCGTTCACTCCAGCGTCGCAGCCGATGAGAACTACATTGTTTTGCTCTGCAGCCATTGGGTTGACGGGCACAAGTCCGTACTTTGTGCGGCTCATGGGAACCTTTTCTATTTTTACGATCTCATCTATCTGATCTGCAAATTCCATGGCATCTCTGCCGTAATCCGGCTTCATCTTGGGGTCGAAGATATCCAGGGTGGCTCCTGTCATTCTGTCCACAAGGCCTGTTCCCTGAACCACAGCATCCGGAATTGCCCCCGCCAGGCCGAGCAAATTTCCAATGGTATGCGCATAAGGCAGCTCTTCGCTGGTCACTCTGCCATCCAAGGTCGTCCCGAAGTCCATGGAGAGGCAGGGGTTTCGAAAGTCCACGTCTGTCCATCGGCTGCCTTCTTTTATGCCTGCCGTGGCAAGCTCACCTTCCATCTCATTTGCCACGACTTCTACGCCAGTGGACCCCTGCGGCGGGAAGCACGATGCTACAGCGCCCATGAAGATCACTTTATCGATCAACGTGTAGTTTCTGAACTTGTTGATGATGTTATGAATGCTCATAGCCGGTGTCATGAGCCTTGGAGGGACGCCAGCCATGAGGCAGCCCTGTGCCAGAGCCTGAATGAATGCACCTACTTGATCTGGCGAGTCCAGCTCTGCAACGACACCCGTCGATCGCACAACGAAGTGAAGATCTGTCCTGATGTCTAGCCTGGCTCTTTCATGACTTTCCACGAGTGTGTCTCTCACCAGCTCGGCTATGGACTCTCTGGTAAGTGCAGTGCCGTTGATGGTGTGGGCAAAGATCTCTTCTCCGACTTTGGGAAGCCGCACGTCTCTCGTCATCTTAACAGTTTTATTGACAATATACGTCCTGCCGGCGTTCATGTCCGTAGCAGTGAGGATGCTTTTGGTGGTAGTATTGCCAACCTCTACCGACGCAACGATGTAATATGGCTTGGTCTTGAGATCAAGATAATTTACAGGAGGACTTTGTGCAATGCGTGGTTTTGGCTTGGACTTGAATAGGCCGCCGAGATTCATGATGCGCTGTGAAGAGCTCTTGAGCGTTAAAGCCTTCGGGTCGGAAATGGACTGCTACCACACAGGCGGTCACGAACATCGCCCATCTGCTTGGCAGGACGGGTCAACCTCTGATGTCCGAACATCCTTCGCCGCTCGATTCCGTAGCCCTTGGAATCGTAGCCTCCAAATAGGATGACCATTTGTCGAGCACCTCTGCCAGTTCCCTTTTAATGACTGGTTTGGAAATAAAATCGTTCATTCCAGCCTGAACACACTTCTCTTTGTCTTCTTTCATGGAGGAAGCCGTCAGGGCAATGATGGGAATGCGTGGATTGAGTGCCCTTGATTCATCCCGGCGAATTGTGCGTGTGGCCTCGAAACCATCCATCTCGGGCATATGACAGTCCATCAGTACCAGATCGTAAGAAATGGTCTGTAGCGCATTGATCGCTTCCAGACCATTGGCCACAGCATCCGCCTGGTAGCCCATGTTTCGCATCATGGTCAATGCCACTTTCTGGTTTACTGGATTGTCCTCTGCCAGAAGGATGCGTATCTTGCGCCTGACAGAGCCTTGTCGGCTTGGCAGAGCATTGGAACGCTCTGCAAGCATCCCGAACCTGACTGTGGAAAAAGTCTCCCCAGTAGGTAAGAGCTCAGCAGGTGGCTTTGTAAAAGCAGCAATGAACCAGAAGGTGGATCCTTCACCTTCAAGGCTCTCCACGCCAATCTCCCCTCCCATCAATTCGACCAATTGCTTGGAGATGGCCAAACCCAAACCAGTCCCGCCATATTTGCGCATGGTGGAGCCATTCACCTGGGTGAAGGGTGTGAAGAGGACATCTTTTCTATTTGCTGGAATGCCAATGCCTGTGTCGCTGACCTGGAAGCGAAGAGTAACAGTCCTCTCATCAGCGCTCTGCAGGCTGACACGGATCGATATCATTCCCTCTTCCGTAAACTTCACGGCATTGCTTCCCAGGTTGACCAAAATCTGGCGCAGCCTTCCTGGATCGCCTCTCAGATGCGTTGGGACTTCAGGTCCAACCTGACATACCAACTCAAGTCCTTTCTCATGAGCACCAATGGTCAAAAAATCGATGGTATCCTTGAGCACAGATCGCAGGTCAAAGTCCAGGATCTCAAGCTCCATTTTGTTGGCTGCTATCTTGGAATAGTCAAGGATTTGGTTTACGATAGAGAGCAAGTTCTCGCCACTGATATGTGTGAGCTGTGCATACTCACGCTGCTCAGCATTCAGGTTTGTGTCCATCAACAATGCGATCATGCCGATGATGCCGTTCAAAGGGGTGCGGATCTCATGGCTGATGTTGGCCAGGAACTCGCTCTTGGCAGCATTTGCCTTCATGGCCTTCTCAGCCATCTGTTCTGCATGCTCAGTGGCCGCTTCCAGTCGCAGATTCGCTTTTTTCAGATCGTTTTCTGTTTGCTTGTACCTGGTGATATCGCGGATAGACTCAATTGCTCCCACGACAGATCCGCTGCTATCGTACAGAGGAGATGTAATGCACCAGATGAATACATTTTTCCTGCCGTTCAGGTTGGAAATTTCAGTCTCTGCGATCAGCTGATCGCCCTTCTTGGAAATAAAGTAATATTTCTTATCGATCTTCGCCTGGTCCATAAAGATATAGTCGATGAGGATCGGCCGGCGTTCGCCATAGAATGGGATTGCGTAAGCATAATTGCCCTTACCCATCACCTCAGTCTTCCGCACACCGGTCATCTCTTCAATAGCACGGTTCCATGCAATAACCCTCCCTTCACGGTCCACAGCGAATGTAGCATCAGGCAGGAAATCAATGATACCAGACAAGCGCCTCTCCGACTCGCGCAGAGCTTCCATAGCTTGCCTATAGTCGGTGATATCAGATATAGTGCCAAGTAAACCTATGAACTCTCCGTTTAACCCAACCATCCTTCGGCCACTTAAATATCCCCAGAAATCGCCTCCATCTTTGCAAAGATAATGTCTCTGTGTATGGATAGTATCGAGCCTATTTTCCAGCATCGCTTTCAGGGTATTTGCTCCCTTCTCGCGTTCATCAGGATGAACAAACGCAGTGTACTGAGTGCCGATCATTGCATCCAACGGGCATCTAAACAGTTCAGCCATCCGCCGGTTAGCTTGGACTACCTGCCCTTTCGTATCAACTATGATTATTCCCGCGCTGGATGTCTCGAAAATAGTCCTTAGCCACAGCTCGCTCTTGCGCAGCGCTTCGTTGATCTCCTTCTGCTTGGACACATCGCTTGTCGTGCCAAAGACAGTAACCCTGCCATCCTCGTGGGAATAAGCAGAACACGTGGTGCGAACCCAAATCATAGTGCCATCGGCCTTTCGCAGACGATATTCTACACCTTTGTCCTTCCCTAGCATTCGTATTGCGTTGGAGAGCACATCCATGATGGTCGGCAAGTCGTCGGGATGAACATAGGAAAAATATCTCTCGAAGCTGTTTCCGATAGTGCCATCAGGCAAATCTAGCATCCTGTCCGCGACGGGTGAGATATACGAGTCAACATGCTCTCCATTAAGATTGAGATCATAGCGCCATAGGATATCGGATATCATCAAAACCACTTGCTCATGCTGGAATTTTCGATCCTCTGCAGCTTGCTCAACATCCCTCAAGGTCTCTTCGACTTGCGTGTGGCCATCGATGCCCATGATCATCCTTAAAGAATTGTCTTTGATGATACATTTTTCGGATCATATGTCAGTATTCGATCCCACCAGCTCTCTTCTTTTCTGCACCTTGATCAGCTCTGCTCCGAAGAGGAATATCTGGGCCGAGTAGTAGATCCAGAATAGGAAGACCACCAGGCTGCCCGCTGCTCCGTAGGCAGAGCCGACATCGGCCAGGCTCACGTAGATCTCAATGACGAAATTGCCGGCTGCAAGCAGCAGAGCAGTTACGGCTGAGCCTGTCAGCACATCCATCCAACCCAGCGCCACATCAGAGAGCGTCTTGTAGGTCACAGCGAAGAGCAGTGTGATGAGCAGGAAGGATATCAGGAATGTGATTCCTCGCAGCAGTCCGAGATGGACCGGTAGCTGCTCCTCGATCTGCTTGCCGATAGGCAGCAGAACGGCGGTGACAAAGGAAGAGAAGAGCAGCATGAAGGCTACGAATATTATCAGCAAAAATGATTTCACATAGGATCGGATCGCTCCGGCCACAAAAGGTTTGTCTTCCTGGATGGCCCATATGATATGAAATGCTCTCTTGGTCTGCACGAATAGACCTGCGGCGGCCAGGAGCAGTATGATGATGCTCAAAAGCGTGAACCGAAAGGAGGCAGCCTGCTCCCTGGCCTGGTCGATTAACTCCTCCGATCCCGGAGCCTGTTGGCCTGCAAGATCCTGGGCCAACCAGGCAATATCCGCAGCGAGAATTCCATGGACTATTAGAGAATTTATAAGTATTAATAATAATATTATCAGCGGAACCAGGGAGAAGATCCCATAGTAGGCCAAGGCTGCTGCCAAAAGAGAGGCATCGTCTCTTTGCCATTCTGAAAAAGCCTCCTGAAGAGATCGCAAAAATGCCTTCAGGTGCATAAAAGATACCTTAGCGTAAAATTGGAGATGAAAAGAAAATCCGATCAGCTCCCTTTCAAATCCTCTCTCTGGGTGATGTTCTTTATCTCCTGCTTCAGATCCTCTGGCAGCCCCTTGATCTCCACATCCAAAAATCCCCTGACGATTACGCTGGTGGCCTCCTCGGATGTCAGCCCTCGGGCCATTAGGTACTCCAGCTCCTCCTCTGAGATTCGGCCGACAGCCGCCTCGTGGGACATATCCAGATCACGGCTCTGGCCGTCCAGCTCCGGAATGGAGTAGATCCTGCCCTTCTCGGACAAAAGCAGCCCCACGCATTCCAGATGCGCCCTTGCACCCGGAACTCTGCCGGTCATCCTGCCCCGTGCAATGACCTCTCCTCCCACGGAAACGACTCGTGAGATGGACTCGGCGGACGTTTCGGGTGCATCGAGAAACACATTGCTGCCGATATCGATGTTGCCCATGGTGGAATAGACCACTGTGTTGAAGCTGGCAACGGCTCCGCGACCTGCAAGTGTGGCTGTGGGGAAGGTCTGAATGGTCTTCACGGGGCGCAGCAGTATGTAGTTGTTTGAGAGCGAACCTCCTTCTGCGATGGTGATTCCTGTTCTCGGTCGGACCTCCACCTCCCTGCCCCAGCTGTGCACCATCGTGAAGCTCACGCGCGCATTCTTCTGGATGAAGAACTCCGAGACGCCGATGTGCAGTCCGCGCTGCACGTGTGCTGGTGTTGTGCAGCCCGTTATGACGTGCAGCTCTGATCCTTCCTCTGCGATGATGACATTGTGCACGCGCTGGTTGAGGTTTGTCGATCCAAGGTACAGACAGCTCTTGACAGGGAAGACTGTTTTCATGCCTTTCTTGGCGCGAATAAAATAGCCCGCAGGGGGAGAAGTCGCTACATCAGCCGTATATTTGTCGGCATCTGGAGCTACCAGCTTCCACCAGTAGTCCTGAAGATAGTCGTACTGCTTCAGGGCGCTGGCAATATCCATGATCTCCACGCCTTCATAAAGCGATTTGGCCACAACTGGCGTCTGGTCCATCTGAACATAAGCGCCGGATGACTCTGCATCGAGCTTTACGCCTACATCCAAAGCCGCCTTCTTGACAGCGCCTGGAAGCTCTTCTGCTTTCTCAACGATGTTTTGTGGCTTTGCCTCAGACTCGTAGCTTTGCAGGTCCACATCTGTGCCAAAGAGGGCCTTCTTCTCCCGCGCTCTGCGGGCTTTCTCTTCTATGTCTGACACACGCATCCTGCACACCCCTCATATCCGCTTCTTTTGATCTGCGCCAGGATCTCGCCCGGATTGCCGCTGCAGACTATGGACCCGCCTAGCATTACATGGGCCCGATCTGCTTTCATGTACTCCAGGATGTGGCCGAAGTGTGTGATGATTATCCCCGACTTGGTTCTGGAGCTCGGCCGCTTGTCCTTTTGTGTCAGGGAGTTGATGGCGTCTCCGATGAGCTTGATGTTCTCCAGGTCCACTCCAGAGTCCGGTTCGTCGAGCATGACGAAGTCTGGTTGTTGGGCCAGAAGCTGGACCATCTCCGAGCGCTTAACCTCGCCTCCGGAGAAACCGCGATTGACATCGCGTTCGGCGAAGGCTGCAAAATCCATCCTATTTAAAATGGCCAAAACATCGGCTTTGGGATTGATGATCCTGATGAGGTCCTTGAGCCTCAGGCCGCGGATAGCTGGAGGACGCTGGAAGGCCATGCCAATGCCAAGCCTTGCCCGCTCGTCCATGGACATATTTGTGATATCCTTGCCTTTGAATACGATTCGTCCTCCATCAACTTTGTACCTGGGAATTCCAGCGATGACATTTAAGAGAGTGGTTTTACCTGTCCCGTTGGGCCCGAAGAGAGCATGGGTCTCACCAGATCCTATCTTAAGGTTGAAGTTCTTCAGAACCTGCTTATTGCCGATGCTGGCCGACAGATCAACAATCTCCAGCAGCCACATCACCTCCAATGATCTAACTTAGATGTCCTTGGAATATAATATCCTTTTCAGCGGAAAAAACCAAATACCGATAGATTTGATATTACATCATGATCAAGGGCAGGTCTTGGGTCTTCGGCGACGACGTGGATACGGATGTGATCATACCAGGCAAGTACCTCAGGACCAAGGACACAAAGCTTTGGGCAGAGCATGTTATGGAGGGTCTGGACCCGCAGTTTGCCTCAAGGGTCCGGAAGGGAGACGTCATTGTGGCGGGCCGGAACTTCGGCAGCGGCTCCTCTCGGGAGCAGGCTCCAAGAGCCCTGAAGGAGGCTGGGGTGGCCGCAGTGGTGGCCAAGTCCTTTGCTCGCATATTTTACAGGAACGCCATCAATGTCGGGCTGCCTTTGGTGGAGGCAGATGTGGACTGCAAAGACGGCGACGTGGTAGAAGTCGACCTTGCCTCTGGAACCGTTCGCGTGGGCGAAAGAGTAATTCAGGGAAGCAGACTTCCTGACTTTTTATTGGATGTTCTGCAAGCGGGAGGCCTGGTAGCCCATCGGAGACAGCAAAAGAAAGTGACCTGATCTGTATGATATTTCCTGAGGACTATAAATCAGTTGGCATAAAGTATCAAGAGCGTCGGGGCGAGCCCATCTACTTCGCCACACAATACCTCATCAACCTGGATGGGCCAAGGCTTTATCGCGTGCAAAGCTCGGGCAAGGGTTTCATGAGGCAACTGGAAAGCCTGGAACTGATTGCTTCCGGCACTGAGATTGTGTTTTATCCTGGTGAGGTTGACACTCGCAACAGGGCAATGATGATAGATCTGGCTGCAGAAGCATGCCGCAGCACGGGCGCGAACACAGTCGTCTTTAAGGGACCGGATGAGCATGTGACTTTCGTCAAAGACCCCGACCCTGCAGCGGTCCTGACCATCGAGGTCTTGGATGTCTCTCCGCCCGATCCTCCGTGGCTTGTGTATGTGCTGGAGAGGCTGGAGCGCTGCGGCGTGCTGGGCGATCTGACCGTACGATTTTTGCCCCGTATTTTGGATCTGCGCAAGTTCGATTGTGACTGTGTCTATTATCCCTGCAGGGCCTCTGGCCTGGGCAGGTCCCTTGACTATGATCGCGTCACTCATGAAAAGCCCAGGATCGTGGGCTGCGAGGTCTCGAGGGAGATATTTCTGGCAGGAAATGCCGGCAAGGAATATGAGTTCATCAACATATGTCCAGTCAAGAGCGAGGAGCATATCTTTGACCCGGCCGGACCGTTCATCACTCGCTGCTGTAAATCCGAGCGCAGAGGTTTGACTCGCTTGAACGGCCAGACGGGCATTATAGTGCACTGGGGAGATGGCCCCTGGAAGATAGCTGAGGCGGTGAGATGTCTGGTGAAAGAGCTTGGAAGATAGCCGTCGTCCCAGGAGATGGCATAGGTCCCGAGGTCGTAAGATCCGCCCTGGCTGTCCTTGACGCCGCAGGGGCCAAGTTCGAACAGGTTAATGTGGAGATAGGCTTTGGTCGCTGGAAGCGTCTTGGCCTGGCAATGGCAGATGAAGATCTTGAGACCATCAAGCAGTGCGACTGCGTCCTTCTGGGGGCAATCACCACGCCTCCGGATCCAAGTTACAGGAGCATTCTATTGCGGCTGCGAAAGGAGCTTGACCTTTACGCCAATATCAGGCCTTTTCGCTCCAAAGCCCTCGATTTCATCATCGTGCGTGAGAACACCGAGGGGCTTTATTCCGGACTGGAGGAGGTCGGGGCGGAGGAGGCCCGGACCTTGCGGGTCGTTACTCGAAGGGGTTCGGAGAGAATTGCAGAGAAGGCCTGCGAAATAGCGGCCAGAAAAAGAAGGCTAACTATAGTGCATAAGTCCAATGTCCTGCAAAGCGATCGTTTATTCCTCAAGACCTGCCAGGCGGTGGCGATGAGGCACGGGATTTTAGTGGACGACATGCTTGTGGACACAGCGGCCTACAACCTGGTAGTCAATCCCCAGAGGTTTGATGTCATTGTTACTACAAACCTTTTCGGGGACATTTTGAGCGACGAGGCCGCAGGCTTGGTGGGCTCCCTTGGGCTTTGCGCAAGCGCAAACGTGGGCATGAATAGCGCTCTGTTCGAGCCCATTCATGGCAGCGCTCCGGACATCGCAGGGAAGGGCATTGCAAATCCACTGGGGGCCATTCGCAGTGCTGCCATGATGATGGAGTGGATGGGTGAGACGGAGAAGGCAACGGGGATCGAAGCTGCTGTGCAGTGGGCACTTGATAATGAAATTAAGACGCCAGATATCGGCGGAAGGTGCAGCACAGAGGAAGTTACGAATGCCTTGACCCGATACCTGGAAAGATCATGAGGTCATCTTTTCTTTTTCCATATATTCGCAAACCAGCGAGAAAGGCTCCAGGGCAAGCTGTTCTCAAGCCGTTTTCTAATCAGATCTTGATTGTCTTTTCCCTTCCCTGGCAGCTTCCTCATAAAGCTCCTACGATTTAGTTGGGGCTTTTCATGGCTTAATACTTGATGGTCCTGGAAGTGCCGTGCTGATCGAAAGGTTTTTTATTCTTAAATTCGTTCCACCATGAGAATGAGCGAGGGAATTAGCGAGACAGAGAATAAGAGCTCTCTGAAGAAGAACAAGCTCGATTTAAAGAGCAAGCTGGATATCAAAGAA
>JAAZNX010000175.1 GCA_012798025.1 Methanothrix sp.
CGCATCACAAAGGATGTTGTCTTCAATAAAATCGGCACCTACAACCATGCTGTCTTGGCCAAGTACCACAAAGTTCCCTTTTATGTAGCTGCGCCCCTCTCCACCTTCGACCTGAGGCACGAAGAGGCGGATATCCTCGTAGAGGAGCGCGATCCTGATGAGATCTGCACACTGTCAGGCATACGGCTCGCACCACATGGCATCGATGTATACAATCCAGCATTCGATGCCACCCCGCTGGAACTTGTCACGGGACTTATAACCGAGAAGGGGGTCTTTCGTCCGCCTCTGATGCCACGCATCTAAATTTTATGACCGATAGCGAAGCGCCTCATCACCTTGTCGACCTTGATTTGGACCGCGTCGCCGACCTTTGTGTCGGCCACGAAGATCACAAAGCCCTCGACCCTGGCAATGCCATCGCCTTCGCGGGCAATGTCCTCGATCTTGACGTCGTACTCCTTTCCAACCTCAACCGGCGCAGGGGTACCCATAGAGGACCGGCCCTCTTCATAACCTGCCATAACCTTTCACCGTCCTTCGCGAAAACCTTAAAACAGATTTACGCCACAGCACCCTAGCCATACGACTATTAAATCCTTTTGCTCCTCCGATGCCAATTTATTTCTTCCAGGATCCCCTATCAAGGATGCATGGATGGCATGGAGAGGTACAGAGATATCGTTCCAGACTTTGAGGCCTTCAAGGCGGTCTTGCACAGGCCGCTCTTCAACTGCTGCCGCATCAATACCCTTAAGATGGAGAGGGCAAAGCTTTTGGAACGCCTGGATGAGAAAGGTGTAGGTTGGAAGATATTCGACTGGTATCCATTTGGCCTGAAGCTTGATGTGGAAAGCCCCGGCAAATTGCTGGAGAACCTTTTAGGCTACATCCATATTCAGGAGGAGCTATCCATGGTCCCTCCCCTGTTACTGGACCCTCAGCCAGGCGAAGTTGTCCTGGATCTGTGTGCCTCCCCCGGAAGCAAGACCACTCAGATCTCGCAGATGATGAATAACCGGGGTTTGGTCATAGCAAATGAGCCATCGCTTGCAAGGTTGACTCCGTTGCGCTCGAACTGCGAGAGGCTTGGTGTTTTAAACGTTGCCATTACCCGCTACGATGGTCGGAACTTTCCGCGCGGCTCCTTCGACAGGGTTTTGGTGGATGCTCCATGCTCCAGCGAGGGCAGGGAGAGAAGAGGGCCTGGAATCCTTGCTAGAAGCAATCGCAAAAGGTCGCTTGACCTTCAGAAGCTGCAGATCGGCCTGCTGAAAAATGCAACACGTCTGGCAAAGCCAAAAGGCGTTGTAATCTACTCCACATGCACTTATGCTCCCGAGGAAAATGAACTCGTTGTAGAGAAGGTGCTGGATGATGCTCGGCTGGAGAGGATATCGATTCCAGGGCTGAAGGATTGCCCGGGCATAACGGAATGGAACGGAGAGACGATGAGGGATGACTTGTCGAACTGTGCCCGCTACTATCCTCATATAAACGACACTGGGGGTTTCTTTGTCGCCAAGCTTATCAAGAATTAGGAACCTCTTCGAGCCGATGAACAGCTCCGAGGTGGCAGGGCTCTGGCAATCCCGGTTTGGCATACCAGAAAAGGCCTTTGCAGGCTATCGTTTCTTCCGGAAGGCGCAATCGGTCTGGATGATCAGCGGTTCCGAGCTGCCTGATCTCAGCTATGAGGCACTCGGAATGCGCATCATGAATCTCAAGGACAGACCATGGAAGCCGACCACCTGTGCGCTACAGATCCTTGGAAAGCATGCTACAAAGAACCTAGTTCACCTGAATGACTCACAGGCAATGATCTTCCTGGAGGGCAAAAGCCTGCCCATCGAATCGAATTTAGAGCCCGGCTATGTAGTGGTGCTTTACAGAGAAGAGGTCCTTGGGTGCGGTCTGTACTCCCATGGAATTGTGATCTCGCAGCTTCCCAAGGAGCGCCGGACGACGAGCTGCTCGTGAGGCAGGATTCCAAATGATCTCGACGAGCCAGGATGAACTCAAAAGGCTGTGGTCGCAGCCCTTGCAACTCTTCCGTCTGGCCAATGCCTTGCAAAAGAAGTGTTGTAAAGATGAGGTCTCCTTTGTCGTGAACAGAAATATCAATTTCACCAATGAATGCATCGGAAGCTGCAGATTTTGCTCTTTTAAGCATTCAAAAAGGTATTTTCTGACTCATCAGCAGATCCTGCAGAGAGCTTACGACGCAGAACTTCGAGGAGCGACTGAAATCTGCCTGCAAGGCGGCCTTTCTCCGAGAATGCGCCTGGAGGATTACTGCGAAATCCTGGAGCTCATACACCGCGACTTTCCCAAGATGCATCTGCACGCTTACTCTCCCATGGAGGTTATGCATATGTCCCAAAACTCCCACGTGGAAGTTGTGGATGCACTGGCGGAGCTAAAAAAGAGCGGCCTTGGCTCCATGCCCGGAACTGCTGCAGAGGTCCTGGTGGATTCCGTGCGAAAGAAGATCTGCCCTGATAAGGTCACGACGAAAGAGTGGCGAGAGATAATAACCACCGCGCACCGGCTTGGCATCCCTTCTACCTCTACACTGCTTTACGGCCACGTGGAAAGCCTGGAAGATCGCCTCCGGCATCTTCAGATCTTAAAGGAGATTCAGGCAGAGACCCGCGGGTTTACAGAGTTGGTGCTGCTTCCTTTTATTCCTGAAAATAATCTTTTAGGATTGTCAACCAGGAGGACAGATCTGCTGGAGCACCTGAAGATGCATGCACTTGCAAGAGTAGCACTCCATCCGTTCATCACCAACATCCAGGCAAGCTGGACGAAGCTTGGCCGAGAGAACGCAGCAGCAGCCTTGGACTGGGGTGCGAACGACCTGGGTGGAACTCTCATGGATGAGGCCATAGCCCGCAATGCAGATGAGGGGCCGTGTATTTCTGCCGAGGATCTGATTGGTCTGATAAAAAGCAGAGGCAAGAGGGCTGTGCAAAGGACCACGCTGTACGCTAAGATCTCAGAATTTTGAGCAGACCTTTGTAATACTTTAATCGAAATATTTATTACTAAGGCAATACTCTTTCTATTATGCCCACATCGGATGCAGATCTAGTAGACAGAACTGTTAGAACGGAGCTAAAAAGATGAAACCGAGGAGATTCTTGGTGGCCCTGGCGATCGGCGTTCTACTCCTGGCCGCTTTGCCACTGGCATGCGCAGAACAGACAGGAAAGACGCTGTCATTGCCCTTGGATGGGAAATGGATGTCAATATTTCCATCCTCTTCGGAGTTCAAGATAACAGATGA
>JAAZNX010000094.1 GCA_012798025.1 Methanothrix sp.
AGGAACGAAGGTGCGGGTCATTCATGTTCCAGATCCAGCATCCTTTGCCAGAAGCCTCTTCATCGAGGCCCTGAGGGAAGAGGGCGTGAGGGTGAACAGCTCAGCCCTCTCCCTGAACCCCTCTGAAAGGCTGCCCTCTGCTGAGGAGTACCCCAGGCTCGACCGTGTGGCAATCTTGAGGTCTCCTCCCTTCTCTGAGAATGCAAAGCTCATCTTAAAGGTCAGCCACAACATGCATGCTGATGCCCTTCTATCTCTGATGGCATCTCAAGAGGGGAACACGACGCCTGAGGACGGCCTTGTCGCAGAGAGGGCCTTTCTGGCACGGGCTGGGGTGGATCTGGACTCAGTCTCGCTCTCAGATGGATCCGGCAAGTCGCCAGCCAACAGGGTGACCCCCAAGGCCGTCGTGCAGCTGCTGAGCTACATGGCAAGCCACAACGAATTTGAATCCTATCGCGACGCGATGGTCACCATGAACCTCACAGCTGGCTCCAATGAGGGGCAGCTCAGGTTCAAGGGCGGGGATATAGTCTTCGGCGATGCCCTGAACGACAGGACGCTGCTCGGCTCCATGGGCATCTGCGGTTACATGAGAACTGCCAGCGGGAGGGATGTGGCCATAGCACTCTATGTAAACAATGCGCTGGGGGAGGTTGCAGCTGCTGGCAAGGACATGAGGCATATCTGCGAGGCCATATACCATGCATACTAGCCCACGCGACCAGATCGGTGAAAGGGAAGGGCGACCAGCCTGCATCCTCCATCAGGCCGAGCGTCTCGAGGCAATGCTGTCTGATGAGAGGACGACGAACGCTCTGCTAAAAAAAGCGCTGTCTCTTAAGGTCGCCATCATCAAGCTAGGAAAACGCAATGATGCGCTTGCAGCTTTGATTGCATTGTTAATAGTCGTAACAGCCACAGCTTCTGATGACCTTTCAGGCTGCTGGAAGATTCGCTACGAAGTTGAGAACGGCGACGCTGACGACCTGACCCAGGGCAGCGTGGCTTCTTTGACAGAAAAGGATTCCACCCTGCAGGGTAGGGTAACACTTGGCCCTCGTGACGACGGCTTCCTGATTGGATGCTGTGAAAGCGATAGCGTGAAAGCTGCCATCACATTTCGTCACAGTCCTAACATATTCATACTGCTGATCGGCTCCATTGCTGACGGAGAGCTTCAGGGTAGCTTCACAGCATCATCCTCTGAAGGCGGATTCTTGCAGGGCAAGTTCAGAGCAATCCATCTGACCACTGGTGTAGGAGAGTTTATCAACGCTGAAGCGGTCGCAGATCCTATCAGCTTCACGCCACTCGACGTCGACTTACGTCCCAAGCCTACCGAGTTCCTTGACCCGGAGGCGAACTGGAGTGCTCAGCAGGAGAGCGGTGTGAAGGAGACATTCGTCATCAGCTATCGAAAAAATACCATTCTAATGCTCAGGAACGAACCATTCATCTGGCAGTGGTGGTTGTAGGAAAAGTCATGGTCATAATTGAGGATTTTTTCTGCACATCAGGCTCTTCTGGCTCCGAAGACCCTTTTGAGCAATCCTTTGCCAGATTTCTCCTCAGATCCACTCTTTTTCGCCGAAGCAACAGGCCTGGCCTCCGGCCCCCTCGATCCCCGCTGAGTGCCTGGAGCACTTGCCTTCTCTCTGGCAACTATCTGGGTGCTCACGCCTCCATGCCTGGACTTTCTGGGACGGATGTTCACAGTAATTGGCCTTTCGATCTCGTTGCTCACCAGCATGGCAACTCCTGGTGGCAACCTCTTTATCTCCTCTTCGAGCTCCGAGGTCATGCCCTCCAGGCCTTTGGAGAGTGCCTTTAGATCGTTGGGGTTCGTGACCCTCATAATGATCTGGGTATTGCACTGAGAGATGACATTCTTGTCCACACGAGCTGGCCTCTGGCTGATGACCATCAGGCCCAGGCCGAACTTTCTGCCTTCTGCAGCAATGGTCCTCACGATGTTGGTGCTGGCTGCATTTCCTGTGCCGCGCTCGGGAATGTAATTGTGCGCCTCCTCCACAACCACCATGCCAGGTGAGATGAGCCTACGCTTCCTGGCCTCGAAGATCTCAGTCAGGAGTCGAGCAACTATCATTGCCTGTAGCTCAGGCACGATCCCTGTCATGTCAATGACCGCCGCCCTGCCTGGACATAGCAGCTCATCTACTGGCGTCGCCATTCCGGAGAACAGGCCCAGCTCCAGCAGGGCCTCTAACTGGCCCACCAGATTCCACTTAACCTTGGAGTTGCTTCTTACCACCTGGTCGATTATATCCTCCAGGGTGTAGGCATCGGTCTCCGAGCGCAGGGCGCTGATGGCCTCATAGAGCAATCCCAACTGGCCACTGCTGCTGCTCTCGTGTGGAATCATCTTCGCCACTTCACGTGCTGATAGGTTCAGCCCGTTGAACCGGAAAGGTCGGTCTGCTTTCGGGTTCATGGCCATCTCGCCAGGGGTGTAAACTACGACCTCGTAGCCTCTGGGCTTCACTTTGTACCTGGAAAATTCGCCCTCTTTGTTTGGCTCCTTCATAGAGGCGTACTCGCCATGAGGATCGATGATGAGAAGGGCAACCTTCCGGTCTAAAAGCTCCTCCAAAATCACCGCTGCAGTATAGGATTTTCCCGATCCCGTCTTGGCTAAAACGCTGCAATGCTTCTGGACCAAAGTATTGGCATCCAGCTCCACGCGGATGTCGTAGCCACGCAGCAAGCCAATGTACATATCTCCCTTAGCCAGGCCTAAGGTGGCTTTGATCAGCTTTTCATCTGCTATGAAAACCGACTCTCCAGGCCTTGCAGGACTTGTGGGAAGACGTAGTTTGCCATTGCTGCCAACGCCAATAACCCTGGCCTCAGCGATCATCATCTCTCTGCTATCATAACTTCTGGCACCATCGTTCAGCTGATTCACACTGTAAGCAGAGTTAGACCTCTTCACGTCCTCAACCTGGGCCAATATCCAGTCCTTTCCTTCAGCCTTGGCTTTGATGTACGTGCCCCGCCCGACCTGTTTATTGATAAGAAACTTGAACGCCAAAGGATTGGTCTCTCCAACTATGGTCCCGACCGATCCTTTAACTATGGACATCAAAACATTCACCACTAAGGCATGTCATCAACTGCTACCATCCTATGGATTTTATATCGCCCCTCTTGCTACAATTTCTATTTCAATACAAGGCCTTGGAGTATAAAAAGATTGGTCCGAAGTAATGCCATGATCTTCATGACCAATGGTCCACAAAAGATCATATTCAAGCTTGAAGTGAAAACTGTGGGGCGAAGGAATGATATGATTTCTATAGTCCCCTCCTACCTTCGCTCACATATAATAATATTTTCTTTGTTTCTTTATGAAATATCCCGCAGCCAAACCGACAAGCAGTCCGGCAATGTGTGCCATATGTGCGATATTGTCTCCCGACCCCATGGTCAGGAAATCCACAAGGGCAAACAGCACAACTGCTGCTCGGATGCTGAGGGGTATAACGAAGAACAGCAGCACGCGGATCTCAGGAGCAATTATGGCCAGGCATCCAAGAACACCGTAGAGAGCGCCGCTTGCACCTACCAGGTTTGCAGGGGATATCATCAATTGGGCCATGGCAGCCACAATTCCCGAGAAGACGTAGATCTCTAAAAATTTCGCCTCTCCAACTCTGCGCTCCATCTCCATGCCAAAGAAGAAAAGAAAGAGCATATTCCAGAAGAGATGATCGAAGTTAGCATGTACAAACATGTGTGTGACAAGTGTCCAGGGCCTTTGCATCAGATTTTGCGGGCTTAGGGCGAGATAGCTATAGACTTGAGCGGGCATCACCAAGCTCAGAAAATAGACTGCAATGCATGCCGCAAGGATTGCGCCTGAAACGGAGATCGGCAGGTCAAAAGGTATCCGGTCTCGCTGATGATAATCATCTCTTTCTCCAAAGGTCTTCCAATCAGCCATTTCAACATGCTATGATCTCATCGGATTTAAAAACTCTCATAGATGATACAACTATTGTCTTATTCCTCAAACCATTGGTAGTACACACATCGAAATACTTAATACTAAGTAAACTAAAACACCAAAAATGGTGAAATTTATATGTCAAAAATTAGAAAATTGTCTGCTATAATGGCGACGTTTTTAATATTATTGCTATTGACTTCGCCTGTAATTGCCGATTCGGGCTCCTCAGAGAAAATTCTGAAGGCAGATTTGATCTTCGGACCGGACGAGAACCTCGATCCGGCCTACAAGTACACTGGCTGGTACATGCGCGAGGCAGGAATATATGACACCCTCTTCGCTTTGGATAAAGATATGAACCTAGTGCCATCGCTTGCTACAGGCTTCGATCAGATCAGCGATACTGAATACAAGATACATCTGAGAGACGATGTGAAATTCCACGACGGCACGCCACTTAACGCGGATGCTGTGGTATATTCGCTGCAAAGAGTGATGGCCTCCTCGAACTCTCGTCATAGCGAGTACAGTTTCATAGAATCTGTCACCAAGGATGACGAGAACACCGTCACCATCAAGACCAAAGAGCCTTACTCTCCAACAATAGCATCTCTAGTCGATCCTCTGGTGTCCATAGTAAAGCCAGATGTGGATCTTAACAAGACTCCGGTGGGAACAGGCCCATTCAAGTTTAAGTCCTACGAAAAGGGCGTCAAGCTATCTGTGACCAGGAACGACGAATACTGGAAAGAGAAGCCGAAGCTCGATGGAGCAGAGCTATTCTTTGTAAGCGATCCCATGACCCGTGCCATGCAACTGGAAGGAGGCGATGTGGACATCATAAGGGGTCTTCCTCAAACTGAAGTCAAGAACATAAAGAGCAAATCAAACCTTGAGGTGCTGGAGAAGGAGACCCTGCGAGAGAATTTACTGTATGTGAACATGAGGAAAGCGCCACTCGATAATCTTTCTGTTCGTCATGCCCTCAATCATGCCATCGACCGTCAGGAGATCGTAGATACCGCACTGGAAGGTGTGGGTGGTGTTCCTGCGATTGGAGTATTCTCATCAATAAATCCCTGGTCGGCGAATGACGAACTGAAGCCCTATGCCTACGATACATCCAAGGCCAAGGAGCTTCTAAGGCAGGCGGGCATCACCGATGCGGACGGTGACGGATGGCTCGACTTCCAGGGCAAGCCCTTTACCATAACCATTAAGACTTACACATCCAGGGCGGAAAACAAGCCTTCTGCAGAGGTAATTGCCGCGCAGTTGGAGAAGATCGGCATCAAATCCGGCGTAGAGGTGCTGGAGACTGGAGCTCTAAGCAGCGACCTTAGCAATGGCAACTACGATCTGGCCCTTTATTCCTGGAGCACCGGCACAACAGGAGACCCAGACTACTTCCTCTCCAAACACTACGAGTCCAAAGGGGCTGAGGCCAAGAAGACCGGCTATTTTAATCCAGACGTAGATTTGTGGCTGCAGAAGGCCAGAGCCACGTTTGATCAGAAGGAGAGGATGAATTATTACGCCAAAGTGCAGGAGCAGATCTTTTTGGATTCTCCGAACATATTCCTCTTCTATCTAAATGAGCTGGTTGGCGAGAACAAGAGGGTTAAAGGATACGAGATATATCCATCCTGTGAGATCACCTTCCTGACACCGGACATGTCCCTGGAGGATTAGTTGAAACGGCAGGACGATGAACAAACAGATCCCAAAAAGATCATAGCCGGATACTGGGATCTTCGAAGCAGAAGTTACTCCAAAGGGGTCACCGACTTCAGGGATGAGGAGAATGAGATCTGGAAAAGATGCCTGGCGCCCTTCATCACCGACATTAGGCTACGCAAAGCTCTGGATGTGGGTTCAGGTACTGGCTTTCTCTCCTATCTTTTGGACGACATGGGCGTTGATGTCACATGCCTGGATCTATCCCGTGGCATGCTTGCCCAAGCCAGGGAAGCTTTGCTCCAAAAGAGACGGAACGCAGATCTTTTTCAGGGAGATGCTGAAGCGTTGCCATTTCGTTCATCTTGCTTTGATATCGTAGCCAGCAGGCATCTCCTCTGGACATTGCCAGACCCCGGAAAAGCCCTAGCTGAGTGGATGCGCGTATTGAAGCCAGGCGGAAGGATACTGGCCATCGATGGAAACTGGTTTGATCCTACAGTCAGCAAAAGGCTGGGGCGAGGGCTGTCCAGCCTCCTGGCTAGTTTTTCTCAAAGTCGAAACCCAGTGCCATTTCACAAGTTTTACGATCCTGTTTGGCAAGAGCTCCCTCTTTACAGGGCTTGCGGGCCAGAGAAATATCTGGCTTTTTTTGAGGATGCTGGCGTGGAGAATGTAACCATCGACCGCCTGAGTGAGGCAAACGGCTTCTACAAGAGCCATACCAGCCTTTCCTACCGGCTTGCCAATGCAGGTACCCTCTTCCTGGTTACTGGCGAGAAAGGCAAACAAGAGACGAAAAGCTAGCGTTCATAGAATCAAAGGAAAAAGAAAATGCTGTCATTTATCCTGAGGCGACTCCTCCTATTGCTGCCGGTCTTGCTGCTAGTCTCAATTATCTCGTTCTCGTTGTTCTACCTGGCACCGGGAGATCCGGCGGAGATCCTGCTCACAGGACCTATGGGCACCGCCGATCCTGTGACTGTTCAGGAGTTCAGGCACAAGGCGGGCTTTGACGATCCGCCCCAGATTCAATACCTCAGGTGGCTGTCCAGAGCAGTTCGTGGAGATCTGGGGCATTCTTATATCACAGGTGAGAGGGTTCTGGATGCAATCCTGCACAGCTTCAGGTCCACACTGAGGCTGGCATTGGCCAGCTTGATCATATCTTTCATGATATCCATTCCCATCGGAGTCCTGTCTGCAGTGAAGCGTGGTTCTATGTTCGACTTTCTGGGCATGGCTCTGGCACTGTTAGGCGTATCAGTCCCAAATTTCTGGCTTGCTTACCTTTTGATAATCGCCTTCGCTCTTAGGCTCGATATTCTTCCCGTTGCCGGATACGGGCTGAACGGGGACTTCGAACACTTGATTTTGCCAGCTATGACCCTGGGCATATCCGCAGCCGCCGTCACCAGCAGAGTGATGCGCACAAGCATGCTGGAGGCACTCTCGCAAGACTACATCCTCGCGGCCAGGGCCAGGGGATTGCATGAGAGATCTGTGGTGTTAGGCCATGCTCTAAGAAATGCCCTTTTGCCTGTGATCACCGTGGTGGGATTGAACTTTACATATCTGCTCAATGGCTCGCCCGTGGTAGAGACGATCTTTGCCTGGCCGGGCATTGGCAACCTCATGACCTATTCCATCTACGACAGGGACTATCCTGTGATCCTTGGCTGCATGCTTTTCCTGGCTGTGTTATTTTTGGCATTGAATTTGTTGGTGGACATCTGTTACTACTATCTCAATCCGAGGCTGAGGCATGAAGCTGAGCACTGATCCTGGATGCAAGCTCGCAATTTTGATCATCGCAGGCCTGGTCCTGGGAGCGCTTCTGGCAGGATGGATCGCACCCCACGATCCTGAGAAGGCGCTGCCTGAGCTGCGGCTGAAATCTCCTGACTGGGAGTATCCACTTGGGACGGACCATTTGGGCCGCTGCATCTTCAGCCGGATGATATTCGGCATCAGAATGTCTCTTTTAATCGGTGTGGTAGTTGTGCTCCTCTCCGCAATCCTTGGAATATTTTTGGGTGGTGCAGCAGGATACTTCGGAGGAGTCATGGATGAGACGATTATGCGGGTAGTGGACGCGTTCCTTGCCTTTCCAAGCATCTTTTTGGCTCTGGCTGTGATCGGTTTCCTTGGATCAGGTCTTACCAACATGATGCTCTCTCTGATCTTGGTGGAGTGGACCGGATACGCCCGGCTGGTACGAAGCATCATCTTATCGCTGAAGGGAAAGGAGTTTTTAGAGGCTGCATTGAGCCTTGGGGCTTCAGATCAATACATCCTGAGAAGACATCTTCTACCAAATGTCCTCCCTCAGGTCCTTGTCATGGCTACTTTGGGCGTAGGCTATGCAATTCTTGGCGCAGCTTCTCTGAGCTTTCTTGGCCTTGGAGTCCAGCCTCCAACACCCGAGTGGGGATCGATGATGAATGACGGGCGGCCTTTCGTCAGAACCGAACCGCGAATGATGATATTTCCTGGAATTGCCATAACGATCACCGTTTTAGCCTTCAATTTGCTCGGCGAAGGGTTAAGGGAGAGGCTGGACCCTAGATCCAGTATCAAGATGGATTTTTAGCTAGGCACGTCTCGCGGATTCGATTCTCTGGATCTTTCCCCTATCCATCATCGCGATCCTGTCGCTCATGTGTCTCACGACTTCAAGGTCGTGAGAGATGAAGAGCATGGTAAGCCCGAAGTCTTTTTTAAGGTCCATGATAAGTCGCAGTATCTGGGCCTGTACTGAAATGTCCAGCGATGCAGTGGGTTCATCCGCTACGATGAACTCAGGATTTATGGCCAGGATTCTTGCCAACACCACCCTCTGGTTCTGCCCACCGCTGAGCTGGTAAGGAAAGCGATTCACATGTTCTGGGTTCAGGCCCACGATATTCACAAGTTCCAGGACTCTTTCTTTGATCTCAGCCTTGCCCATCCTTCCGTGTAGCCCCAGGCGAAACGGCTCTGCTATGCTCTCTCCGATCCTCATTTTTGGATTCAATGAGGATTCTGGGTCCTGGAAGATCATCTGCATTCTAGGTCGCAGCTTGCGCATTTCTTTGCGACTAAGCCCAGTTATGTCGACGCCATCAAAGAAGATCTTGCCTGAAGTAGGCTCGATCAGCCTCAACAGCAGGCGTCCTACTGTGGTCTTGCCGCACCCGCTCTCTCCCACCAAACCCAAGGTCTCTCCTTTCTCGATGAAAAAAGAGACTCCATCTACGGCCCTGGTGTACTGCTTGTTGATCATGCCGGAAGAATAATGCTTTTTAAGATCCTGCACATCGATCAAGCGCATAAAAGGCACCTCACGTAATGCCCTTTTTCTACCTCCATCATCTCAGGATGCCTCCTTTCGCAGATCTTCATGGCCCTGCTGCAGCGAGGATGGAATCGGCAGCCATGAGGCGGAGCAATGAGGGACGGACTGGTTCCAGGAATGGGCATAAGGCCACGGCTAGGAAGTGAGTTGATGAAGCCTTGCATATATGGATGAATGGGCTCTTTCAGGATCAAGTTAGACGAAGCATCCTCCAGCAATTCGCCTGCATACATGACCGCGATTCTATCGCATATTGCCTGCGCCACGCCCAGGTCATGAGTGATCATCAGAAGCGATTTTTGGGCGGTGGCCTCGCGCAGGAGGTCGATTATCTGCATCTTGGTCTTGGCATCGAGCCCCTTTGTAGGCTCGTCGGCTACGATGAAGGACGGATCGCATGCCAGCCCCATCGCAATCATGACACGTTCCTTCATGCCGCCAGAAAGCTCGTGAGGATATTGATCTGCTCGCCTCATAGCATCTGGAATTCTGACAGATTCCAGCATCTCCACTGCTTTGCTTTTTGCCGCTCGTTTGCTAAGTTTTTGGTGAAGTTGGATCGCCTCAGCGATCTGATCTCCAATTTTCAGCACTGGGTTGAGGGAGGTGTTGGGATTTTGCAAGATCATCGATATCTCTTTACCGCGCAGGCGCCTCATCTCCTCCTCATTGAGTTGCAGGATATCCTTCCCGCGGTAAAGGATGCTACCTTCGATGGTAGTTGATGGCTGCAGCAGTCGGACAATTGACATGCCCAGTACCGTCTTTCCGCAACCTGTCTCTCCAATCAGTCCAACCCTCTCACCCTCCGCGATTCGCAAATCCACGGTGTCCACAGCCTTTACCATGCCGTCCTGGGTGGGAAACTGGGTTTTTAGATTGATAATGTCTAGCAGTAACATTTGAGGGTCTATTGTATCAATTTGATCTTAAATTTTGCTACGAAATGTCGGTAACATGAAAATTAAAAAATTTATCCTTTAAGAGCACCAAAAAACTTGAAATCCTAAAGCTTTTAATGATGTCTCATCGTTATATTGGGGTAATGTCATTCTAGTCGATGAAACCCTGAG
>JAAZNX010000123.1 GCA_012798025.1 Methanothrix sp.
AGAGCCACTGTAGCAGTGAAATACGACCTTGTCCAGATGCTTGACCATGTCCAGGGCCTGTTGCTCTGCATCCCTTGAGTGGATCACGAGGGGCAGATTCTGGGATTTTGCCAGCTCAATCACCTTGCAAAAGACCTGAGCTTGACGCTCCCTTCCGGTTGCATCTTTGCAGTGGTAGTAATCCAGTCCGGCCTCACCGATGCCAACCGCCTGGCTGGCATTATCTTTTATCTGCGCTAGCAATTTGTTGAGATCGCCTTCGGAGAGGCCATCTAATGTGTTTGGGGACAGCCCAAGGGTGACGAGGATGAAATCATACTTCTTCGCCAGCTCCAAGGACCTGCGATTGGTGGAATAGTCCACGCCCGAGTTTATCATCAGGACAACGCCCGAGTCTCTTGCTCTCTGCAATACTGCATCGCGGTCTTTATTGAATTGCTTGAAGTCAAGATGGCAGTGCGAATCGATTACTCCCTGTACTGATTCATTCAACGGTGTCGTTCCTCCAGAGGTGTCCATCGATTTGCGATATGGGTTCTTGAGTAAGAAATAGATTTGGGTCAGTTCTCTTTTGTAGGTCGTGTACTCGTATCATTGAAGAGGCACCCTGAATAGCATTAATTCTTCGATCGTCCAGATGCGATCGACAAGTCCTTCAGCCATCGCGGGGATCCTCTGCATCCATCGTCGATGCTTCTGCCTCGATGGCTTCGGTAGCTTTCGATAATCAGGGGAGTGGCGTTGCTTTTTAGCCTGGATACGAAGTATTCGCCGTTTTCCTTGATTTGGATGAAGACCTGATGCTTATAAAATCCTAGATCGATAAGCGGGATGCGATCCTTTATCCATGGTCCTATCTTGAGCATCTTCAGTTCATTGGTGTTTTCAGAGAACAATGCCATGCTCTTTGGACCATTAGCTATGGCACTGGTCAATGCCGCAACCTTGACGCAAGCTGCCACTTTGCGTGACCCTGGTAGCTGGCCAGATATCAGCCAGCTTTTCGTGCGACCTTATGATGGTGCTATCCTGGATCAATACGTCTTCGAAAGGCGATAGTCGATCACCGAAGGTTCGACAGGGCTCTTGAGCCAGATGTTCAAGGCCATGAGATACTCATTCGCGGAAGAAGGATACTAGTTCAGGCGTAAAGCGATAGTACCAGCTGCTATCACTTAAAATCAGATTCGAAGTAGATTCATAGTTGCGCTTCAGACCAGCAAGGGTTCGCTGCAGAAATGTCCCATAACCAATAGCCAGCGTCCAGAACATGATCACGGGATCGATCTTGCGCTTTATCAGTCCTGTCTCTTTTGCTTTATCTCGGAGCCATTCTGGTGGAAATAGCTCACAAAGCATCCGCTCAATCAGATTTCTGTCATCGAATGAATGATGCCTGGGCAACTCAATCTACTCCACTTCATATCCAAGAGAGTCTCTATAATATTTATATGTTATTAACCGGGCGATCTTTACACTCATATAACTTGGATTGCATCAAAAGAGAGGATTGCTATATAAAGCAAGACTTAACCGATGACATATGAATTGCGGTTTATAGAACCCTCAAGAGTGGTGAACCTTTCGTTGATCAGGGGACTGAGGCGGTTTACCAGCGGAATTTAGAGGCAAGACAGCAGCCTGCTATACGATTACTGGAGAGATCGGAGTACGCTGTGGCCAGGGCTTCTGCTTAGAACAGTAGCATTTTCGTACCATGGAGATAATGCAACTGGCATCTCGTTTAAAAAAATCGCAATGCGAACCTCAACTCGTTGCTTGGTGTTGAGGGTGCATTTCACATTTGCATCCATCCTGTTGACAAAAGCAGAGAATATTATTTACAAATATTGGTATATAAAAGAGATGCAGTCAGAATTATCAAACCTATGCTATGTTATTTCCGATAAGTATTAATATTGTTTTGCATAACAATCTCTATCTAATTGTGATGTACTAATGGTATAGAAGCCTTTTAAGACTAAAACGAAGGGAGAATAGATAGATGTGGCGAAGTATAGACCTGCAATCAAGATCGTCCTTAAAATACTTGAATGCATATCCAAAAACCAAGCCAAGGGTCGTGCATTAAAGACACACGTCATCCAGTGCGCTAACCTGAAGACAACCTCTGCAGAAAAATACATAAAAATGCTAAAAGATGCAGGTTACATCGAGGAGAAGAGGGAAAACTGGGGAGAACGGGAAGTCATCGTATACGAAATGACGTCTTTGGGAAGGGAAAGGTTCAATTGGTTCAGGAGAATAAATGATGAACTCTTTGTGTCAGGTGATGAGATGGAGCAGTGAGATATATGTCAAACATGACATTTACTGATTCCGCGTATCAAGCGATTGAGCAAGCAGAAAAGAGAAAAAAGCAGCTGATGTATATTATGCTTGGTTGCCTTTTAACGTCGCTTCCGGGCTTGGGCATCAATGCCTTCATCTTCATGGCAGGTTCTAATCAGAAAGGAAGTTCAGTTGACAATTATCTGGCGTTGATTTCTGTTCTGATTGTGATTTGTCTTGTCATTATGGTTATTGGAATACATAAGTTTATTCTGCTAAGAAACTTGAGGCACAAGCTCAATCAGGTGGAGTTGCTGGAAGAAACAATATATAATGAGGTTTTAAAAACCGGTGGGGCGTAAATTTTACTTAAAAGAGGTTTCTGAAGCATTATAAATCCTTCCACAAAGCAAAGGATAGGTTAAGTCGTTTCAAGGACCTTTGTTATATCACATTTCGCTACCGAAATCGCCTCAAAACATATATATATCAATGTCGCACATCCAAATGTAGGATAGATCAATTTGGACCGATACTTGCCTTATTTGATCTATTCTTTCCCCTAATTATACCCTGCATGTCTCTCCTTAGATGTAGTATTTTTCGCACCCTAGGACAAATAAACTAATAAACAATTTTAATTTGTTCGGCTCTTCGCTATTTTCTGTGGGTAGCTGGTTAAGTCTTCATAGCAACTCATGCTAGGAAGTTAGTCGTGTCCCTCTCACAGGAAGCTCTCTTCAAAATGGCATTGAATCTCGATGACCAGTGGTACATCAAGCAAATAGATTTCAGTGCCGAAGAAAAGCAACTCGGTATTCATGCGTGTGTCTTCGGTTAAGACCACAATCCCTCCCTAAATCGTTCCCTATTGACATGTGGATCTGGTGCCTCACTTGAATACACATTTAAGACTGTGGAGAAATATTGTTCAATTCCTATATATTCCAATATCGCAGATAAGAGGCGTGAGGGATTTTGGACAAAGATATTGCACCATCTCAATTGGGTAAAACGAACTATTTTGGCGCCAGGATTCATTTTTCTGGGAGCATCGAAATGCTTTTAGGACCATTGGCTACCGCACTCGTCAAAAATGATGCTTTGACGCCCGCCGCAGCTCTCTTGGAACGAGTGGCCGGCCGCTTGTCGGCAAGGCTCTCATGAAGTCGAATGATAGTGCTATCTTGTATCATTACGTCTCGAAAGGTGGCTAGACGTTCACCTAAAATCCTACTTGGTTTTCCTTTGCCATAGCTCTAATCCATTTAGGTTCAAACATATTGGTAAGCTCTAGCTCAACAATACCTTTCCCCCCACTGTGATACCCCTTTTGGCATGCTAATCCCCTGGATTATATAAGATAAAGTGTATTCTATATAAATCTTATTAAATTGACTATTACTATTGATAAATTAATCAAAAATCTATAACGATTCTGGTATAAATTATCTGCTAACCGATGACGCATGCGAAATGAACTTGAGGATGGATGCCTGGAGCACGATCATGGAGGCATCCTGCCTCCTGTCAGTGCTATTATCCCATTGGCTGTCCACTCAAAGGAAAAACCCTCGCTATCCTTTTTCCACCATATAGAGCCATCATCCTGCTGGAGGCTTAGCAGATGGCCGATAGGATCGTAGGATTCCTTCTTCCATGATCTGGGATTTTGGCCTGCAGCATTGAGGGCCATGATAACCCAGCCATCGGTAGCAGCGTTAGATCCAAGTGATGAGAACCCTCCGTCTGCATTTTGCTCTGATGAAAGATACTGCAAACCTTTCTTGACCACATCAGAGTCCTTATCTTCGCCTCCGCTTATCAGCGCGCATAAGATTATGCTCGTCGTGTCTGGATCCTCGCCGCTTGCGCCCCCGTTCCAGACCCAACCACCCTTGGCAGTCTGCATACGCTTCAGGTGATCGAGAGCACTATTCACCTCATTTGAATGAGACTCATTGCATGCGGCAAGGGCGATTACGATCCATGCATCATCCCAGATGTAGTTCTCTTTGCCTACCTCACCGTCGGGGCGGCAGTAGCTTTTCAAGATTTGTACGTAGTTTTTGCCTTTGATATCCATGGGATCCAGGCCAACCGATGCGAGGGCAGTCACGTATCGCCCTACCTGGGCTTCGACATTGCTTAAATTGTCGAGTTCTGCCTGATTCTCCATCAGGTAATCGAGAGGGCTCTTCCCGTTCTTGGCGAAATCCGACATGTTTTTGCCTGCAGACGCAAAGGCAACGATAGCTAGGGCAGTATCTTTTATGTTGCTCTCCGATTCTGGATCTGATCCAAAGCCCCCATCCTCGTTCTGGCAGGAAGATAGATAATTTATTGCAGAAACTACTGGGCCATCCGACATTGAAAGAAGTCCTAATTCCGCAGAGTCATTGATGGCTGCCGGGTTCTCCTCTGAGGTACCGTCAATAGTTCCCGTTGCTATGGCGAGAAACACAACTGAGGCAAGGACTGACCCCAACAATCTAATCATGTCATCCCTCGTTTTATGCCTTCGAACTGGCCTTCTTGCCGATCAATACTGGAGCTGCAGTATTTTTGCAGGAGCAATCGAAGATGCCCTTGGCAGAATGTCCAGTCTGATCTGCCTTAGTCATATTGAACCATCCACCGCTGCAGCATGGTAAAAGCTCGTAATCCTCGTAGGTGGATTCATTCTCGCAGTAATCTTCACAATACTCCCCGCAATAGTCTTCGCAGTAATCTTCGCTATATCCTTCGTCCTCCATGCAATGCTTTTTACAATTCCATTTGCATTCCTCTTCGCAATCCGTTTCATCGTTTCCACCCATGGGGAGAAAACCTCTTCGGGATATCAGGAAGTTGCCGATGTAGGTCTCAATAGACTCTTCCTTAGGCTGAGCCTTTTCTTTCCAGTCCAAAAAGGCCTCGTCCTCAAGAGTGCGTGCAGACAGTTCAGCTATTCCCTGAAAGTCTGCCGTGAAAGAGTAATTGATTCCTCTGGTATTGTTATAGTAGCTCATTTTCTTAAGGAAATCCAGCTGGCGGTATCTCTCTGAAGATTCAGTGGCTTCACGATAATTCTTTTGATATGTGCTGTCCTCGTAATTGGATTTGTAGCTAAGAACCCGGTTATAAGCTTTAACAGTTGTCGGATTGTACTTCATTTCCGTGGATTCGCTGAGGTCTATTCCACTCGGTCTCTGCTTGACAATTTTCTCAGCATCGTAGCTTCCAGATCCCTTTTGGTAAACCTTTGTCGAGCGTGCGGGATATTTTCCACCATAGTTTTCAAAGTAGGATCGGCACGAGCAAAATCCCTCGCCACTGATCGACGAGGCTTCGTCGTATTTTATATTTCCTCTCTTCGCCCCTTCACCTGTAACGCTGCAGATGTATGGGCCTCCAGCACCGCACTGGATATAAGGAAGGCCATAAAAGTGATACGTGGCTACATACCCGCCCTTCTCTGCGGCTACGCAATAATAGGCGTCATATTCGAGGGTGATCTCCTCTGTGTATCCGTTGCTGCCTGTATCGAAGGTCTCATTGCCAATGGTTACCGTCGCGCCTGCTGATGGGCGATCATAGCCACCATATGAGTAAGCTGATTTTTCCATTACTTTGACCCTGAAGCCTTCGCCTTTGGTCACAACATCCGGAACCTCAGCAAGATACAGGATTCCTGCTGTCGGCCCGCCATTGTTTGGCCCTATGAACTGGAGGTGATCGCCATCGTCTATGTAGTAACTGTTGACGCCTACATCGGACTCTGCACCGTTTACATAAAATGCAGGCCCCCAGCTTCCACCGCATCCTGCGATGCTATTTATAAAAATCCAGTCACCATAGTTAGTAGGAACATAGCCCACATCGCTGGCCTTGATGGCGTCCCATGCTGTGGGATTCGAACCTGTAACCGTCACTGCGTTGTCGTAGACTACACAGCCATTACAAAAAACAGTTATCTGGACTGTTACCTCTGCTGATGCTGTTGTGAGTGTAAGTAAAAAAACGCAAAATAGCGCCAAAGCCAAATGTTTCATCCCTCTCTACCTCAAATTAATTTTTGTTAATACAATCTATCTAGATCAAGTTAGAATGATTTTATTTAAACTTTTTGGATTAAGATTAAAATTAGCATTTTTTGATCATCTAATAAACCAAATAGTGGTGTAAACAAGATATAATATACTAATAATTGCTGTGTTGGTTAACTATTTAAACTAGTTAAATATAATAATTATAACATGACTTACGAGGATAAACGCGATTGGCGCGAATACAATGAGCGATTAGTTAAAAGAGGCTGGTTTTACCTGAGCACCGATTTTGTGAAGAACTGAGATGATGAACTCAAAAAGATGAACAAGTCCAAGAATGGTCGTCCCTATCGCTATCCATAGACGTTCATACAGTTTTGTGGTTTGACGTGCACCTTCCTCCATTTGCCATATCGCCAGCTTGAAGGATTTTTGCAGGCATTGAGCGGAATCTGTTCTCGAATTCAAAAAGTATGGGGTACGATAGCTGGAAAATCGTTCATGGCTATGGCAGGAGGTGGGCTGATGAAAGCGTATTCTCTGCTATTAAGGGAATTTTTGGGGAGACTGTGAGGGCTACCTCTGCAGAAGGCATGTATTGCGAAGTACGCCGGATGCTCACATTTTATACTATAATTTTAGGCGTATAGCATTTTGATGAAGATTTCGAAAAAAAATACGGAAATACAAATTTATATAAAAGAGATTCTCCAACAAAGCACTTCCAAAGTGCTGGAAATTGAGGCTGCTGAAGAATCTGTCAACTCAATGAATGTAGACTATCGGGGTTTCAAATATCGCAAAAATTGGGAGGAGAAAGGTCCTCACTCAATGGGCTTGACGTAATCGTTTCTCAGAGTAAGGGCCGTTCTGTAGACAGGTCCAACAAAGCTCTTCTCCTTGGAGTCCTTGCCCCTGGGCAGATCCTTGGCCTCGACCACGCGGGGGTCCATGCCCGTATCAGCCCGTATCAACCATTCCGTGATCTCTGCTGGATCTTTGAGGTTGAGCGTGACCTTACCATCCTTGTCCGTCACTGCTTCCAGCTTTGTATCGTTGCCGACCCGCTCAGCCGTCACTGTGATGTTATCGAATGGCTTGCCCTGGTAGAGCACTTGGAACTCGAAATCGCCCTCTCCAACCGTGGTGATGTTATCCAGTGGCACGATCTCCAGTGTTTGGCCAATGGGCTTGGAGGCTAGTGAAAAGTCGGCATCAGGAGCTGCTACGAAGGCTTTGCCGTAGCAGTGCTTGGGATAAGACCTCTCCACATACCAGTCGCTGGCCCAACCGGTTGTGTTCAGATCCGTCCAGTTGATCTCATCTGCAAACTTATGCTCCCAGTAACCAGTTGCTGGAGGATTGGTGATGAAGTGGGTCCATGATCCTTCAGTATGGTAGATGTCAATGATGTACAGGCCTGGTTCATCCACATCGAAGTCATAGAACTTCCAAAAGCCTTGCGTTGCGGTCTTCTCATCCAGAGTATGGTTCAATACAGCCCCTGTCTGGCTTACGACCTTCACAAAAGCAAATCCCTCGGGAAGCTCTGTGGATGATGTGTTGTGGCCACTTCCAATGGGCAAATAGACCTCATCGCCAACCTCTGCCCATCCGGAAATGGGCCTGATGAAGGTCTCATGGGCGTTCACAGTCATGCAGCACAGTAGCACTAATAAAATACCACTTATTAACATAGGTCTCAATTTTACTACCTCAACATGATGATAGTAATACTAAATATATAAGAATTACTACCAAAGAACAAGGCGATCTGAGATAGGTGAAGCTATGATCTTGGACCCAGCGTGCTGGGCACTGAACCCTTCATGGAGGGAAGCATGCTTGCAGCTATCGCTAATATGGGGCCCATGATAAGCCCCGATCCGGCCAAAAGAGCCATTGTTCCGATGATCCCCATAAGAGATCTCTGCAGCATGCCAGCTTCGTTCCTGGCCAGGCGCAAACTGATCACACCCAAGATCGAGTGAAAGAGTGCTATCGTCAGGGAGATGTATACCTCCGGCCCGAAGGGTGCGCGGGTAAGGTTGAAGGCTGTCTGGCCGATCACTGTGGCGCTGGTGGCCATGAATAGGAATGCTGCCATAGTTCCAGCAAAGCTGTAGGCAGTTCGTCTTGAGCTGCGCCAGAAGATCAAAATGCCGACGATCTCTGCAACAAAGTACGGAATGATGATCGTGCCTGGGCTCTGGCCCGACCAGAGCCAAACAAAGATCAACCTTATCGGGGATACAATTCTATCGACGAAGCTGAATTCCTCGCGAAAGCCTGCGACAAGGCCGTAATGGCCATGTGTCGATTTACTGTAAACAGCAACGTAGTATCTACCAGATCCAGGTGCAGGCAGATCAAGCTCGGCCATCTCAATGAAGCTGCTGGGTCCAAATGGCTCATAAGTGGCAATGGATGCATTTTTGGTGGTTGCGACCAGGCCTCCAAGGTCTTTTGGAAGCTGGATCCAATCAGGAGCATTGTCCGAGATCTCAATTCCCGGCCCGATGAGAATCATCACTGGGTCAAAGTCCATCTCCTGCGGGTTGGCGGATTTGATCAAAGAGAGATAGATCCTCTGGCCTCTCTTCACGTCTAAGCTGTAGTAATGAATAACATGCGGCTTGATAAAGCCATAAATCGCCCAGGACTTGGCTGGGTCAGGTATGTGCATGGCAAAAGAGATGTTCTCTTTTTCTTCTGAGATGAGGGGAACGTGAGCCATAGATGCCCAAGGCAGCATTAGAAGGGCCGCTAAAACTCCCAGGAGCGCTGTGTAAGACCTCACACAGGTCTATTAAAGGATCTTTCCCAATTCAATATTTCGGCCTGTTTGCGGGGAGCCTTTGTGGGGAGAAAAGGTTTATCTTTTGGCCAGGCTACTGTTTATTACTTATGGAGTGGTGGTTAGAACCATGATTCGAAGAAATAAAGATATGCTGCGTCTATTGCTTGCAGCCTTGCTTTGTGCTGGTCTTGGTGCTGCCCAGATCAGTGGAACTAATGAAACAGGAAAATATGGCGTGAAGGATGCTGCTGGCGAGCTTGGCCTCGCTGCCTTCTCCTCAGCGCTGGATAGTGCAGGTTTGGCTGATATCCTGGACAATCAGGGAGTGCTTCTCTTCGGGAGCGGGACCTTTGTTGTGTTTGCGCCTGATGATGAAGCATTCTCCAGTCTTGGTGACAGTGGCATCATGGAGAACCAAACTGAGCTAAAGAGGATTCTGAGCTATCATGTGGCCTGGAACGACGGTCTATTTGATAATATCTCTGAGGTTTCATCCCTGCGAACTTTGCAAGGGGAGAGCCTGACGGTCAACAGCACAGACGGCCTGAAGGTGAATGGAGCAAACGTCACAGTTACCAAAGAATACGACGCCGGCACCATCTACGTGATCGATAAGGTGCTGATGCCAGCGAAAAGCTCAAGTCAGGGTGTAGAGGAAGCGGCAAACTATCTTGGCGTCAAGAAGTTTGCTTCTGCCATCAAGGCTGCCGGATTTGTGGAAAGATTGAATGGTCAGGGCCTGATGGGAATCGAGTCATTGAGAGAGGGGCCCTTCACGATCTTCGCACCCAGCGATGAAGCTTTCGATAAAGCAAAGGCAGCCTTGGACTCCATCAGCAAGAAGGATGCAGGCACAAGGACCCTCCTCAGCTACCACATGGTCGATGCAAGCGCCCTGATCAACAGGACAGACTCAAATTCAGTCAAGACGCTGGAAGGAGATTCGCTGGGCGTTGATGCCACTTCTGGCCTCGTCGGTGGAGCCAAGGTTCTGAAGTCCGAGAGGTACGACAACGGCATCATATATGTCATCGATCAGTTGCTAGTGCCGGTCAGGCTGAGCATGTGATCAGAAGTTATGTGAATACCCTGCCCTAAACGGTAGGGCTTTCCAGTTCCTTTCTTACAATGCTTTTGCATTTGGAACACCTATGTGTGTTGCTCCTTGGATCTAATGATATCGGCTTTCGACAAGACCTCACTGAGCCTTCGGATTATCGACTTTCAGGTTAGGTATGAGATTTTGGATCTCATATGTCGATAAGCTTTCTACCTTCCACTCTCTGGCGATGTTGACCTTCTCAAGGAGCTCGTCATAGAACTATGCTGCGACTGCGTCGCCAGCATCCTCGATGCAATCGGGGTTTATACAGGTATCCAATGCTTCCACTAACTTGTGGGTAGTCTTCCTTATTCAGAAGGATCAGGAACTCGTAGCTGAGAATCGTCTTTTCTCCATCTGCGACTCTGCATACTTCATTAGCACGTCAAGGCTAACTTGGCCAGTGGTTGCCACAAAATAAGAATCTGACCAGAGGCTATCCCCAAAAATTCTTTTGTTTTTTGAAGGCTCCGATCTGAGTCGCCTGGCTGTGACTCCTTCGGCGACGTTCACCACATTGACCAAATTGGTCTTTAAAGTGGCCTTGGATAGTGCATGGAGACGATCTTCTCGCTCAGTCCTCTACCGCTCCTGCAAGTAAAAAAAATTCAATTGGCCCGTCTTATCTCGACTCTGCTTTGTTCAGAGCCCTGAGTGTGGCTCCGAACTCTGATTCGACGAGAGAGGCAACGCCCATGGTCTTGGGGTGCAGGTCCAGTTCTACAGTAACGTGCTGATGGCCAAGATCGCGCAGCGGCTTGACCTGGCGCGGACCATTGGTTATTGAGAATATTTCCAGGCCCTGCAGGACCGATGCTGGCAGTGCATGGGGCACTCCTGAGATCACAGCAAAGTCGTAGTCGTCCTTCTTCACCAGTCGAGATACCGCCTCACCCGTTACAGGGTACTCGTCAAGTCCACCGATGAGCTTGAAGTCCACACCCCTCACATGCAGGTCTCGGGCAATGTTTGCGGCATCTCTCCTAACTTTAGGCAGGCCCAACCTGTCATCGAGATTTGCCAATGTCTCAACCTGCCCGCCAGCCACTTCTGAAACGGCCGCGGTTATGTCAGCGAACATGTAGGCAGTCTCTTTTTTTGCATTGAGGATGTTCAGGCCCCTTTTGCCATCGTGGACGAGCTGCAACAGTCGGGCCGCTGTCTCAAACTTGAGGTCCCCGCGTTCCGGTGCCAGGTATTCCTTGCTGGCGGCTCCATGAAGCCTCTCGACCTCCGTGGCTTTCTCAAGCAAAAACTTCTGCCTGCAAAACTCCTCATCATCGATGATTCCTTTGTCTTTGGCGGCTTCCAGTGTGAGGATCACCCCTCTGGTGTTATCCCTGTACCCAGCATGCACCTCTACCTCCAGGACAGGTATATCGAGATTCGCTTCGATGACTGCCTGGTGCAGATCCTCTCCTATGATCATGCTGCTGCAAGTTCCTGATACGGCCATGAGCTTGGGGTTGAACAATTCCCTGGCCCTCTTGAGAAGCTTTGTCAAGGGTTTTTGGCCACCGAAGACGAAGCCCGCCTCGTCCAATGCAGTCGTCAACACGCGCACACCGTCCTCTTCCAATAGCCTGGCGTGCTTGAAGCAGCATCCGCTCGGACCGTGGAGGATGATGACATCTGCTCCCAGGTCGCGCAGAGTATAGAGAGCTGCTACGATGGAACTGGGCCTGGGATGAATTATCTGCAAATTCTGCACTTCGCTTGCCATTTTCTTGTCACCTGAAACATTTAACACACAAAAGCAGCCTTTCCACGGGGCATGACATGGCCTTCTCCTGGCCTGCGGCCAGATCTGGTGCACGCAGCGCTCCAAGCTCATCCGCCCAGGGCGCGAGCCTCTCTCCCACCAGAACCAAAAGGTCCAACTCCGCACGGCGTTGGCGGAGAAGGTCCAGCAGGGCAGGGATATTCATGCCCTCGCATACCGTCTCCGACTCCTCTCCCACGACGAGGCCCAATTTGGGTCCACTGGCCAGATCCAGAGCACGGTTCACATCTCCTACCTTAAGCCCGGAGTTGGAGCTGTCATAGATCATGAGGCCGGGCTGGCGCAGGACCTTCATTCGGCCGCTGAAGCCGTCAAAGTCCTGCAATGCTTGGGCGATCTCATCCAGAGGAATTCCGTCAGCATGCGCTGTTGCTGCGGATGCTGCTAGAGCTGTTTGATAGCCTGGAAAGTCCAGATCCTCACTGAAAGACAGGGGCAATTCCTCCTTTCCTATGATCAGCTTATCAGGCTTTGCCTGCACATGTCCAGCCATGCCAAAGGATAGATCGGCAGAGAGCCCAACGTCGGTGTTAGCCACCAGCCTGGCACCCCTTTTTGCCAAAGAGAGCATCTGCAGCTTGGCAGTGCTCGCCCATTTTGTACCCTTTGCGATTCGATAGTCTCCAGAAAAACTCGTCAATATCCCACAGTCTGCAAGGCCTGTGCCGCCCAAAGAGATCTCGCAGATGAGCGCGTCCGCCCCCCGGGCTTTTGCCGCGTCCACCGCAGGGATCACATTTCCAGGCGTGATGCTCATACCCGTTTGCAGGACGCTAGCCTTTCCGCTGTTCCAGATCTCCAGGCCGCGAGTGGTATGGGATATCACTTTTTTCTGGCCAGAGAGAATTCTGGCCAGCAGTAGAGATGTGGAGGTTTTGCTGTGCGTTCCCGTAACCTCGAATACCTCTAGATCCTCCTTCAATATCGGACCCAGCAGTTCGCCCACCGCCTGGTGGTGAGTGACGACGCTCTTCTTCAGCTTTCTTGCTTCGACCAGAACTGGATTTGTGGGCGGAAGGTGCACCGGAGATACAATGAGGTCGTAGTCAAAAACGCTGGGCTCATGATGGTAGACCTCCAGAGCCTCCGCCTCAATGCCCGAATCTACCATCCTTTGAGCAATCACCCCTGCTCCGTGGATGGTGTCCAGTACGGCTACCTTATGGCCTCTTCCGCTCGCTTGCATGCTAATGCCGCAATGCATTCATCCGCGCCCAGTGGTTCGGCGCATATGACCTCTACCTCGTTGCCTCCGATCAACACCCGCCCTCTGCGCTTCTGCTCATCCACACCCAACTCCCTTGGTATGTCCTGACGAGTATGAACGCCATGAGCCAGAAAGAGCGGCAAGGCAACGACCATATTGACCATAGTGCCTGCAAAGCTCTCCAGGCCCTCCTGAATGTTGGGCCGGTTCATATTGAGATATGCTGTTCTGACAGGGCCAGGGTGGTTCTTGCTGATCATTTTTGCGAGAGATTCCACAAGCTCTCGGTTATAGGGCAGGCTTGATCCATGCCCAAGCACAAGTATGCCTACGTCCTTCATAGAAACACCAGTATTACTTTTCGCAAATCCTGTGTTAAAAAGACGATGGTTCCATAAGTACTAAATCCTTTCGAAGGAGGGCAGAGTTCGCCCGGATTATTAAAAAACAGAATTATCTTGAGAAATGCTTCTCGAAGACGGATGGTAACTCCTGGGGAGTCTCGATGACGAAGACGTCCTCCATCTTGCGCAGCCTTTGCACGTGTTCAGCATCCTCTTTTCTAATACGCAGCTTCATCTCGCTTCCGTCTGGCAGGATGGTGGAAACGATCCCGGGTTTATAGTCGCAGGGCATGATGTAGCTGGGTACAAAGGCCTTTTGGGACATGATGGCGGCGTTGGAGAGCAGCGAATCTGCCAGGCCCAGTGCGATTTTAGCCACTGTATTGGACGTCGTTGGCGCAAGCAGCAAAAACTCGTAGCGCTTTACTTGAAGCTGTCCTGCCAGAAACGGGGAGTTGGCATTGATCTCCACCCAGACCTTGTCGAAGTGCTTCTCGAGAGTGTTGAAGAGCTTGTAGTACTTGATAACCTGCTCTCCAGCCTTTGAGACGAATACGCGCACATCCACAACATCGTCATACTGCTTTTGCAGCTCGGTCATGATCTCGACCGTCTCCACAATGCGGTCCCCGCTGCCGGTAATTCCCCAGGCAATCCTCTTCTTCGCACCATTATTTGCCATAGCCTTTTATTTTGCACTATCGGGATAATTATTTTTCCTTTGGGTCCTCCGATCGCAGCCAGGCCAAGGTCTCGGCAAATTTGCGCACCGTCTTGCGAAGCGACCTGAAGCCCTCTTGGTCCGACATGGCACCTTCCAGGGTGTCGCGCGACCAGAAGGTTGCACCCAGGTTGGCGCCAAAGAATCCGCCGCTCACTGGTATCATGCCGTTGAGGACGTAGAATGTGTGGATCTGCTGCAGGGCCTGCTCCTGACCTCCCATGCGGTCTCCTCCTATTGCAATGGCCATTCCTGGCTTGCGGCTAAGGGCTTTTGGGTCGGCTGCAAGAGTGGCTCGCGTCCGGTCGATCACAATTTTCGTCTGGGCGCTGATGCTTCCGTTGTAAACGGGCGTGGCGAACACATAGCCTTCAGCCTCCCTGATGAGCGGATAGAGCTGGTACATGTCATCCTTGATCATGCATTCCTTGTTCTTCAGGCAAAAGTCGCAGTGCCTACAGGGGCCGATGCTCTTAGCGCGCACTGTGAACAGTTCCGTCCGAAAGCCCCTCTCCTCCAGCATCTTCAGCGCCTCTTTTAGGATATGCTCAGTCGCCATCTTCCTGGGACTGCCGGATATGCCAAGTATCATGATGCACTATTTTTGTGGTGTAATTATTTCAGATTTGCCAAACGGAGGTTTTCCACTGCGGCCAAGGCCGATGTCTCCACCTCATCAACTGCCCTGCAGATCCTCGCGTAGCTGAGCACAATTTTGCCTGCAGCAGAACTGCTGCATTCAAGAATCTCGCACAGAACCCCATCGAAGTCCTCCAGATCCACGCCCCTTTTTCGCAGGTATTCGTGGCCCCATGGTCCTGCCACCAGCCACTTGTCCAGTGGATCGGATGCAGAGATGTAGTG
>JAAZNX010000180.1 GCA_012798025.1 Methanothrix sp.
AAGTTCTCTCCACCCACCACGATGTCGCCCACACGAACCTGCGCTGCCATCTGCGGCCTGACGCCTTCAAAGAGATGCTCAGCCAGCTCACGAGGGTCATTTATTACTAGATAGCGTCCTGGGATGATCGCATCGGTATCGATATCATCTCCAAACTTCCAAGCTCTGCCCGCCAAAATCCTCAACTCCAACGGTGAACTACCATCCAATGAGAATGGTATATATTAAAGTAATGCACGAAGGGTAAAAGATCAATTAGTCAATAGGTGGTTTTCAATTGAGGGCGATCATGATCTCTGGCCGCACTTTGGCGCAAGGCGCCAATTGCGAGTCCAAAATGTCTGAGGACTTCTTCAAGGCGGCTTCTTCATGCTATTTATCCAAAGAGGATTACGACCTCCTTGGTCTCTCAGACGGCAAGAACATTCTGCTTAAAAATGAGTTCGGCAAGACTGTCTTCTCGCCTCGAGTGGACGATGGGCTGCGCAGGGGAATTGTATTCATTCCCATGGGACCCTGGGCAAACATCCTCATCGGGCCGGACACGGGCGGTTGCGGCACGCCCCAATTTAAGGGTGTGGAGATCGACCTAGAAGCTACGAACTCTCCAATTCAGGATATTCGAGAACTATTTGGCAGTATTAAGAGGGCTGAGGCATGATAGTAGAAGATGCGATCTGCTCATTTTGCGGATGTCTATGCGATGATATCAACGTAGAAGTCGAAGAGAATAAGGTGAAGCGGGTCAGGCATGCCTGTCGCCTGGGCTCCAGCAAGATCATGGGGCATGAACGGATCCGCCGCCCCATGGTGCGAAAAGACGGGGAGCTGAAAGAGGTGAGCTACCAGCAGGCCTACGAGCAAGCCGCCAAGATCCTGCTGGCTGCCAGTAAACCTCTGCTCTACGGGTGGGCCTCCACAGTGTGTGAAGCCCAAAAGAAGGGCATCCTCCTTGCAGAGGAGGTGGGCGGGGTTCTCGATTCCACTGCCACAGTATGCCATGGACCGTCAGTCATAGGCATTGAAGAGAAGGGGCTGCCTGGCGCAACGCTTGGCCAGGTGAAGAACAGAGCCGATACCATCGTCTTCTGGGGCTGTAATCCAGCAGAGGCTCATCCCAGACACTCTCTGCGTTATTCCTCCAATGCGTGTGGTCGTTTCACGCCCGAAGGACGCTCCGCAAAGAAGATAATCGTGGTGGATGTTCGCGAGACCAGGACCTCGAAGAACGCAGATAAGCTGGTCATCATTCAGCCGGGCACCGATTATGAAGTGATCTCAGCTCTTAGAATGCTCGTGGCCGGAAAGGGCGACATGGTGCCAGAGGAGGTGGGAGGTGTTGCCAAAAGTGAATTAGCTAGCCTTTCAGAGATGCTGTTGGCGGCAAAATTTGGTGCTGTATTCTTTGGGCTGGGAATTACGCACAGCCGCGGTCGGTATAAAAATATAGACAATGCCCTCTCCCTGGTGACCGATCTGAACTCTCATACCAAATTTGTGATCATGCCTATGCGTGGCCATTACAATGTAGGAGGAATAGGGCAGGCCTTGGCCTGGTCATCCGGGTATCCTATGTCCGTTGACTTCACCCGCCAAGCGCCTTACTTCAACCCAGGAGAGACCGCTGCATGCGATCTTTTAGCTAAAGCCGATACAGATGCGGCACTGATAATAGCGGCAGATCCTGCATCCAATTTTCCTCGTACGATAGTAGAAGAGCTGGCAAAGATACCCATCATCCAGATTGACCCCTATGAGAACCCAACCACTCTTTTGGCAGACGTGGTAATACCATCTGCAATCGCTGGGGTGGAGGCGGAGGGCACTGCCTACCGTATGGACGGCCTGGCGCTACGCATGAGAAAGCTTGTGAACTCCAGCTATCCCAGCGACGAAGAGATATTAGATGGCATCCTGGAGAGCGTGCGAAGTTTGAGATGTTCGAGGAGCTTGCAAGGGGGCTTGAAAGATGATAATTAGAGGAGGAATTGTCTACGATCCTGCTAACGGCATATTCGGCGAGGAGATGGACCTTTGCATCGATGGTGGCAGAATCGTTGAGGATGCAAAGGGAGAGGTAATCGATGCAAGAGGGCTGCTGGTCATGCCAGGAGGAGTTGATGCCCACACACACATTGCCGGCAAAAAAATGAACACAGGTAGAATAATGAGGCCGGATGATGCCCGGTTGGGCACTGAACTTCGCAGTGGTGTCTGCAGACCATCCACGGGCTATACAGTTCCCAACTGCTACGCCATAGGCTATCGTTATGCTCGCATGGGCTATACTACGGCATTCGAGGCGGCCACGCCCATTATCGAAGCTAGGCACACTCACGAGGAGCTGGAAGAAATTCCCATCCTGGACAAAGGCGCTCTTACCCTGTTCGGCAACAACTGGGAGGTCATGGAGTGCGTTCATGACAAAGACATCGCCAAGCTTGCAGCCTACGTGGCCTGGGGCCTGCGTGCGGCCAGAGGCTACGGCATAAAGATCGTAAACCCAGGTGGTGGAGAAGCCTGGGGGTTCGGTTCAAATGTGAAGGGCCTCTATGATCCAGTTCCTAATTTCGATGTGACGCCTGCAGAGATCATTCATGCCCTGGCCGAGGCAAATGAGATGCTGCGTTTGCCGCATTCCATTCATCTGCACTTCAACAACTTAGGGAAACCTGGCAACTACACTACAGCCCTGGAGACGCTGGAGGCACTAGAAGATATCAAGCCCAGCCGCATGAGACAGGCAGTACACGTCACGCACATGCAGTTTTCCGCTTATGGTGGCACAAGCTGGCGTGATTTCGAGTCGAAAGCCTCTATTATAGCAGATTACCTCAATAAGCACAATCATGCCACCATGGACATGGGCCAGCTTCTCTTCGGAGCTGCAACAACCATGACCGCGGATGCACCCCTGGAATACGGCAACGCACGTCTGACCCACAATAAATGGTCAAACCATGACATCGAGCTGGAGGAGTCAAGTGGCGTCGTGCCAATGGTTTACTCGCGCAAGATGTTGGTCAATGCTGTACAGTGGGCTATAGGCTTGGAACTGGCCCTTCTGACAGAAGACCCCTGGAAGGTACTCATGACCACCGACAGCCCCAACGGCAGCCCGTTCGTAAACTATCCCGAGGTCATAACGCTGCTTATGAGCAAGCCGAAACGTGACTCTGAGATGGCCACACTGCATGGGGAGCTGTCCAAGAGAACCTCACTGGGCTGCATTGAGCGAGAGCTGGATTGGAGTGAAATTGCCATCATGACCCGAGCCGCGCCCGCACGCATTCTGGGACTGGAAGATAAAGGGCACCTCGGGCTTGGCGCGGACGGGGACGTCTCCATTTACAATCTGTCGCCCCATGAAGTAGATGCCAGCCAGGAGCACGCCACAGTCAAGAAGGCACTGGCTGCTGCAAAATACACCATAAAGTCCGGCACAGTGGTCTGCAAAGATGGAAAGATCCTTGCAACGCCACGCGGAAAGACCTACTGGGTGGACGCAGTCGCGGCGCAGGCGGATATGGACCGCCTTATGGTGGACTTGCAAGATAAGTTCGAGAGGTATTACAGTGTGCAGATGTCCAACTATGCAGTGCAGGACGTTTATGTTACCAATCCCAGGGTTGTGAAGGCAGGTCTTGGGGCTGGACCATTGAAGGAGGCGGCTTAAGTGAGGAACATCATCGTTGCTCCTCTCGCGCCCATACGGATATCCGTGGAGGCCGAGATATTATCGCCAGATATTTTTGCTCCTTTGTCGATGGAGCAGATATGTGGCCTGGATGTGTGGCAGGGAAACCGCAAGAGAAAGATCTCAGATCTGTTCCGGGTTGTGGGGGACGAAGGCCAGGTCAGGCCAGAAGAGACTGCCTTAAGACTTGAAGGCGACTTCTCGCGCGTCAAGCGGATCGCGGAGGGCATGACGGCAGGGACTGTTGATGTGATTGGCAGCGCTGGCATGCATGCCGGAAATAATATGAAAGGAGGAAAATTGAGCATTCTAGGCAATGCAGACGACTGGCTGGGCAGAGAGATGCGGGGCGGATCTATCGCCGTCGAGGGGAATGCCGGAAACTACGCGGGCGCGGGCTACAGGGGCGAGAAGTGTGGCATGCGTGGCGGAGAGATTGAAATAAGAGGTAATGCTGGTGCCTACCTCGGCGAGCACCTTTGCGGTGGAGACATTCGTGTTGCTGGCAATGCAGGCGATTTTCCTGGTGCAGCAAACCAGGGTGGCACAATCTTTATTGGTGGCAGTACGCATCTGCCAGGCGCAGAGATGACCAAGGGAACTATAATCGTAAACGGCAAGGCTAAAGTTCTGCCAGGCTACCAGAAGCTAGAGATTGTGACGATTGGTGGCGAAAAGTATCAAAAGTATGCAGGAGACCTTGTGGAGAATGGAAAGGGCGAACTCTTCATAAGAACAGGGTCATCTTGATAAATTAGGATGGAAATATGACGGACCAATACAATTATTTTGAGGTGCTCTAACTTGATAGATCGCAGCAAGGTTCTGGAGGTCTTGAAGGGATACGATCTGGAAGATCTGCGAATTGGGATGGTCGCGTCCCACTCTGCTCTGGACACAGCAGACGGCGCAGTCGAAGAGGGTTTCAAGACGCTGGCTGTATGTCAGGAGGGCAGGGAGAGGCCCTATGTCAAGTACTTCCGAGCCGGGCGGGACAAGAAGGGAAAGATCGTATCAGGCATGATAGACGAGGTCATTATGCTCAAGAAGTTTTCGCAGATACTGGAAAATGAGAACCAGGATCTTCTGGAGGAGAAGAACGTTCTCTTCGTGCCCAACAGGTCCTTTACATCCTACTGCGGCATCGATGCAGTTGAGGACCAGTTTAGGCTGCCCTTGCTCGGCTCCAGGAATTTGCTGCGATCGGAGGAGCGTGGCGACAAGAGGGATTATTACTGGATCTTGGAAAAGGCTGGCCTGCCTTACCCTGAGCCGATAGAGGCCGAGGATATCAATCAGTTGGTCATGGTCAAGCTGCCCCATGCTGTGAAGACTTTGGAGAGGGGCTTTTTCACTGCCGCCTCCTACGAGGAATACTGTCAGAAGGCCGATCTG
>JAAZNX010000009.1 GCA_012798025.1 Methanothrix sp.
CGGAACGCTGACCACGGATTTGGTCGAAGCAATGATGCTGGCGGCTCATGCCGCAAACCACAAGGGCATCCCTGTTACCCTCGATGTTTGTGGCGCTGGTGCGACAAAATTTCGCGACGATAAATGCTTTGAGATTCTGGACCACGCGAGGGTGGATATTATAAAAGGCAATGCTTCCGAGATCGCGCGGATCGCTGGCGAAAAGGTTCAGACCAGAGGCGTTGATGCTACTGCGGTTGAAAAGAATCTGCGAGCCATAGCACAGGAGCTTGCAAAAAAAAGGAACTGCACCGTTGTCATAACAGGCAAAGAGGACATCGTGGCGGGCGTAAAGCGAGTGGTATTGGTGAAGAACGGCGACCCCATGATGGCAAATATCGTAGGCACTGGATGTATGGCAGCATCTGTGATCGGTACGTTCTCAGCCGTTGAAAACGACCCCGTGGCCGCTGCAGCATCGGGCCTTGTCTGTTATGAGGTTGCTGCCGAGATAGCGGCAAAGGCCGCGAGGGGACCTGGCTCGCTCAAGGTGGAGATGTTCGATGCGGTGTACAGCCTTGACGCAAAAACCGTGGAAGAGATGCAGAGGATCGAAGCTTGAAGGGTTATTATTTTATAACAGACTCACGCCTGAGCCGTGCGGGTAACGTCAACGACGTTCAGCAGGCAGTGGCATGCGGCGTCGGAGTGGTGCAGTATCGGAACAAGAATGCCGAAACCCGGGAGATGTTCGAGGAGGCAGTCGTGCTCAGGGAGATATGCCGAGATGTGCTCTTTCTGATCAATGATCGAATCGACATCGCCCTGGCGACAGGTGCCGATGGCGTCCATCTTGGTCAATCAGACATGCCGATCAGAGCTGCCAGAAAGATACTGGGACCTGAAAAGATAATCGGCCTGACCGTTCATAACCTTGCTGAAGCGCTGGAGGCGCAACGCCTTGGGGCTGATTATCTCGGCGTCTCGCCCATCTTCCAGACCAGTACGAAAGCGGATGCTGGAAAACCTGCTGGCATTGCGTTGATCGAAGAGATTCATAGCCGTGTCAGCATTCCTTTGGTGGCTATAGGTGGCATAAATCATTCCAATGCAGCCGACGTCATCAGTGCAGGAGCTGACAGCCTGTGCGCAATATCTTGTGTCGTGGCCAGAGAAGATGTCAGCAGGGAGATTAAAAAATTTCAGGATTTGTTCAAAGAGTTCGGAAAGCAGGATGATCATTGAGATAGAACTCTGGACGATCGCTCTCTTTGGAAAACCTTTATCTCCTAGAAGCCATTTCACCCAATCAGGTCCGGAATGTGACCATTAGGTCGAACCGGCAAAGGTGAAAAGGGATGAAGTCTTTTTACAGCTATATCAGTGATGCCTGGTCCTCTCCCCGAGAGGGCATCGTTGGCGCATTGAGGCAGGACAGGCTCAAGGCCTGGCGTCAGGATATGACAGTGCAGAAGATCGAGAGACCTACCCGCCTGGACAGGGCGCGGGCATTGGGCTACAAGGCCAAACAGGGCATCATCGTGGCGCGCGTGAAGGTGAGACGTGGAGGGCGGCGCAAGTCCCGTTACGAGAGAAACAGAAAGACCAGCAAGATGGGAGTAAATACCATTACAATGGCAAAATCCATTCAGCGCATCGCGGAGGAGCGAGCTGGTCGGCGTTTTCGCAATATGGAAGTCCTCAACTCCTATTGGGTGGCCGAGGACGGCAAGCACAAGTGGTACGAGGTCATACTGGTAGATCCGTGTGCCCCAAGCATTCAGAACGACAAAGACCTCAACTGGGTGACAAATGACGTCCATAGGGGCAGAGCCGTGCGCGGTAAGACCAGCGCCGGTCGCAAGGGTCGTGGCATGAGATACAAGGGTTCGGGCACTGAGAAGACCAGGCCCGGCATAAGGGTCCACGACGGCAAAGGAAAGTAAGTGATTGATCGAGTCTCTTTCCGGGCCTTTGTGGCTGCAACTGAAGATGAGGGCAGGGTGCGCGAAGCCCTTGGCATCTTTGTCCCCCCGGACAGTATATCCTCTACAACGGCACAAGGTCATTTCGGAAATGAGATCAAAATCCTGGAGGCCAGCCTGAGAAAAAAAGATGCTCTGGCCTTCTTTCAAATTCTTCACGAACAGCTTCCAACAACGGACCTTGCGCGGCTGCGCCGGGAGATCCCAGACAGACTAGAAGACGAAAGTCACTTCCACCTCCGTCTAGACAAGCAGGCAGCTTATAAGGGCATGCTTCGCCTGACGGAATCGGCTGATGCACTGGACGTTTCGGCTCTTGTCAAGACCTACCCTTCCAGGCGCGAGGAAGCTTTGAGGATTTTAAGTGAGCTCTTATGAGCTTTTACGAATGCGTGAAAGCCTATCCGGAGGGCTCGTCATCAGCGAGCCGATTGGCCTTGACTGCCAAGCGATTGGGCTATGAAGGACTCATAATCTGCAATGTTGAACCTTCCAAGGTCTTCCGGCTGAAGGCCGCAGACCGCATAAAGGGAATAAAAGTAATCTTGGGCGCAGAGGTCACAGCTGCCAACTCAAGGGTTCTGAAGGGCAGCATTTCCGCTCTGAGGGCGAGGTACCCTTTCCTGATGGTTTGCGGAGGAACAGAAGAGCTGGTCAGATCTGCCTGTGAGGACCCGAACGTGGATATGCTGCTTTGCCCATGTTACTATGATGCCAGGCGGTCCATGAGCATCGCCACTGCCAGAGCTGCCATGAAAAACCAGGTGGCCATCGGCTTTGACCTGAGCCCCTTGGTGCTACTGCGCGGCAGCTCTCGTGCCCGCTGGCTTGAGGCGGCCGGGCGCAACCTCCAGATGGCTCGCAAGTTCGAGCTCTCCACCATCATCACCACGCGTGCCAGGTCCCACCTGGACCTGAAAGCCCCCAGAGACCTTCTCGCACTAGCCGAAGTCGCGGGCTTTGAGCCCGAAGAGGCGCAAGCAGCCCTGAAGAGGCCAGGAAGGCTAATAGAGCTCAACCGAAGGAAGTGGATTGGACCTGGAGTGGAGCTTCTTTGAGAACCAGGTTGCCCACCCTTCGCTCCAGGAGAAGATACATGGCGTTTGAGCTGGAAGCGGAAGGCGAGATATCATCAGGAGAGCTGATGAAAGAGATTCGCTCAGCTCAGTTTTCGCTCTTTGGCGACGCAGGGGCCTCGAAAAACAGGCTGAAGCTGATATCGTTCAATGGACAGTGCGGCTTGTTGCGCTGTAGCTATGCTCATATACAGGATACAAGAGCAATTCTGGCGACGATTCACTCGATAAATGGGATTAGGGTCTCATTGCACTCAAAAGGGGTCTCCGGAACGATTAAAACCGCTACAGAAAAGTATTTACCGCAACTAGGTAAGATATGTGCCGAAAGCCACAGAAGAAGAATCGAGCTGGATGATGTCTCCGGGTGTGTTATTCGCACCCATGGCCTAAAAGTCGATCTTTGCCCGGACAACCGGGATAAGACTGAAGGATCAGACACCTTATACCTGGGTCTGACTTCTTTTGATTTAAGTGGAGGACACGAGGATGCAGATGGCACCACAGATGGGTTATGATAGGGCTATTACCGTATTCAGCCCTGATGGCAGATTATTTCAAGTTGAGTACGCCCGTGAGGCCGTTCGGAGAGGCACGACGGCTGTGGGAATAAAGGCAAAAGACGGCGTGGCTGTGCTGGTGGACAAGAGAATCACTAGCAGGCTCATGGAACCCAAGTCAATTGAAAAGATCTTTCAAATTGACACACACATTGGTGCAGCTACATCCGGCCTGGTGGCAGATGCCAGAGTTCTGATCGACAGGGCAAGGGTGGAGAGCCAGATCAACAGGCTGGTCTATGATGAGCCTATTGGGGTCGAGGC